>JAHISW010000009.1 GCA_018817995.1 Patescibacteria group bacterium
CATACTGCATACTATCGGAAATAAAAATATTCGTTTAGTCCTGGGCTATTACGGAACAGAACCAAACGGAGAAGAGAAGTACGGCACAAATCACGCTTATTGCCTGTTGATGAGACCCGACCACCCAAACGATCCGTATGTTTTGGATGGCGTTGGAGATGAGATTCTTTTTGAAATGAACAAACTAAACGATATTCCCGCTTATCACACGCTTATAAGCGCAAGCGCTTATTCAAAACAGGTGTGGATTCACGGGCACTGGATTAAAAAGTACGGAGGATAAAATAATGCGGAAAATTGCTGTTCGCAAATATTTTGCTATTATTCTTATCGCATCTTTTCTTTTTTCGGTCTGCCCTATCGGTTGCGTTGTTGACAGAACAGGCAGAGCGCGACAGCAATCTCTTGTTATTGAACTTTCCGTAGAATGCGACAGGGGCATCACGAACGCATGCGAAAGATTGCCGGAAGAAGAGAAGAAACTTGCGGAAATGCTAAAATAAAAAAATGAAAAAATACCCCACCATCAGGCGCGGGTATTTTTTTATTCAGAAATTATTTTTGCTTTTTTGAAAACCAAGGCCACTAAAAAACAAAAACCGTTTGTCAGAACTATCAAAGGACCGGCGGGAAAATTAATGATGTTTGATAATAAAATCCCAAAAACAGCCGATATCGCGCCAAAGGATAAAGCCAATAAAACATACTTCTTGGCTGTTATGCTCAAAATTCTCGCCGCGCTGGCCGGAATTGCCACCATGGCCGCCGTCAAAAGAGCGCCCACAAGCTTTACTCCCAAAGCGACAATAACGGCAATGCACAAAAGATAGACAAGATTGTATTTTTTAATATTTATACCTTCTGTTTTTGCCAAGTCTTCGGATACATTGATTAAAATCATTTTTGAAAAAATCTTTTTAACTAAAACAAAAATCAACAAAGCCAGAAAAACTGAAATGACAGTTTCCCAAAATCCAACTCTGGAGATATCACCAACCAAAGCCTGCTCCGCTTGTTCAATGGGCAAAAATAAAAACGCGGAAGCCACGCCAATCGCGAAAACAATGGCGGTCAAAGCTTCCATTGGTAGTTTTGTTCTTAATTCAAAAAGCCAAATTAGAATTATTCCCAAAATAACAAAGGGGAAGGCGCCCAAAGAAATATCAAATCCATAAATAAGACCCAAGGCAATGCCGGGCAAAGTTAAATGACCCAAAGGACCGGCAACCAAAGCCATTCTCTTGGTCAACATCAGACAACCCAAATAACCGGCCGCGCCACCGATAAAAATTCCCGTTATTAAACTCAACACAAATTGAATACTCATATTAATTTAATGATTGTGTTCAAAAAATTTAACGTTACCGCCAAAAAGCTTCTCAATGTTTTGAGAAGTTAAAACTTCTTGTGGCAAACCGTAACAAAGTTTTTTATGATTTAAACAAAGCACATTGTTGGCTTCTTGATAAACAACATTTAGATCGTGAGTCACCAAAAATATTGTCAATTCTCTCTTCTTCTTTAAGTCACTCAATAAACTGTGGATGGTTTCCTCCCCGCCAATATCAATACCGGAAGTTGGTTCATCAAAAAACAACACTTCCGGATCGTTAATTAGCGCCCACGCAATCAAAACTCTTTGGAACTGTCCGGAAGACAAGGTGCCCACCGACTGGTTTTCAACAGAGATATTTAAACCAACTAAATCCAAAACTTCGCCAACATTTTTCGTTGACTTAAGCTCAAAAAATTCCCTCACGCTCAAGGGGATGTTTTTTATAAAAGGCAGTCGTTGTGGAACATAGCCAATTTTTATATCTTTTCCCCATTTGATTTCACCTTCGTATGGCAAAAGGTTTAGCAGGGTTTTTAATAACACGCTTTTGCCTGCCCCGTTGGGACCCAAAATAACCAGGGTCTCTCCCCTTTTAACTTCAAAACTCAAATCATCAATAATCTTCCGATTATCAAGCTCAACATCCAAATTTTTTACTTTTAAAATAGTTGTTTTGTCTGTCATTTGTAACCATTATATAACAAAAACAAAAATATGTTTATACCCAAAAACACGCCCATTCCATCAAAATCAAGCTTGATTTTGTAGGAATAGGGACAAAAGAAGACAAGATATGGCTGTGCCCATCTGAAATGAAATTACCACGATCGGACAAGTCCGATATAAAAGATTATCTATTATGATCAACATTCCCGCCATTTATCATTCCAACAGCCCGAGAAATAATTTTATATTTTTCATGTAGTTTTTCAAATTCTTCCTCTCCAATATCTGTTCTCTTTTTCAAAAAATTCATCTTCTCCACAAGAGGAATAAGCGCTTCTTTAACAGACTCTCTTTCTTTATTTTCCATGGCTTCTTCTTCTATTTCTATGTTATTCAACAATTCAAGAAGCTCCTCTTTTAATAGTGGGGTAAGTATTTCCTCAAATTCTTCTATGTGAGGTCCACATTCTTCTTTTGGTCCAAAGCTTTCTCGGACGTTTTCGCCTTCGTATTGCTTTATGAGGTCTTCATATTCTTCAAACTCCTTTTCGGGAGACTCTAGGTTTGATGATTCAAATTTATTCATATTTTTGTATATTTACCTTATAAAAACTAAATCTTTAAAATTTCGCTACTAATCTTTCTTGACTGGAAGCCGAGTTTTCACAAACAAAACCATAACATCATCTTTATCAAAAACCTTTCTCTTTTTTAGTTTAAAACCGCTCTTCTCTGCAACTTTGATACTCGCAAGATGTTCTTCTTTAATATGAACGAAAATTTCAGGAAGACCAAGTTTTAAAAATAAATCTGACACGCCAGTCAAAACTTTAGACATTGTTCCTTTGTTTTGAAATTTCGTAGATATCCAATAGCTCAAATAACTTTTTTCGGGATTAAAATCTATTAAACCAACCAGCTTATTTTTATAAAAAATATCAAAAAATATTTTCCTATCGTTAAAATAATTATCAATGTCTTTAATTGTTTTCGGCTGTTTAACATCCGTGTGATGATAAAAATTCCAATCTTCTGATTCTAATATATTAAATATTTCGTTATTATTTTTATCGCTGTGGAAACGACAATATATATCTTCGTCAATTAAAAACATTGCGGGTAGTTTCTCAACGACCTTATTTTTGTCTGTCATTTGTCTTCTTTTTTGAAAAAACGCAACAGATACACGCTAATTAGCACCACCGCAAAAGTAATTAGAACAGCGTAAAAAAACTTAATTAAGACAGTGTTTCTTTCGAGAGGAAAAATAAATTCAATCAATGATTTTATAGCATCATTCCATGCCAAACCGGCAACCAAACCAAAAGCAGCCGTCATGTAAGATAGCAACTTGCCCCTGATTTCTTCTTTCAGACTTATTTTTTCTTTTTGAGATTTACTCAAAACCATAATTTTATCCTAGCATGATCTAAAAACACCGTATACTCTCATTACCTGCCATAATACCACTTTTTACATAAAACAAAAAGCCCCAAACGGATAGTTTGTTGCCCATATGAGCCATTTAGGGTGTTTGGTTGAATAGGGTTTAGTTTAATACTGCTGGACGTCGTGGACGACGTTAGAACCATTATACAACGACAGAAAGAGTATATCTATATACCAAACATAAATTTAGCTTGACAAAATTTGACAAACTGCTATAATTACGGTGTTCTTTGAAAATGGTTCAGTTTGTTGAGATGAGCATTTTAGACGTCAAATAATTGGTTTCTAAAGTGCTCGTCTCAATTCCGAGACAGCCGTTAATCCGAGCGGTTCGGGTAATTTCAAAATTATATAAGGAGGTGTGCGATGTCTCAAAACATTGCCAACCCTAGCCCAGAAAAAGTGGTTGCTCGCACTCTTGAGTGTCTGCGTCGCTTAATGGAAACGGGGTTAACTTACGAGGATTTGCAAAGTCCTATTGACGACCCGCAAATGCGGGCACGACTGGTCAATTTTTGGCGGTCAGGTGGCTATGAGCCAACGACCGACGAAAAGATGGCTCGGTCTATTGGTATCACGATGTTTGGCGTGCAGGAAGCAATCCAGCACTTCGGCGTTAAACCAACAAAGAGTCAGCTTGCTATGCTGTCGGTCATTCCGTTCAGCGAGCAGAAGCTTCGGGAGGTCAAAGATACGCACATTTTGGTTGCCGTTCTTCCTTTGTACATTCTGGACATTAAAGGCAAAGTTGACTGCAGTCTATTTTGGTCAAAAGAAGATGCTTGGTATCATTCCGAAAAGTTCGCCAAAGACAAGGGTCAGGCAGGGTGGCATTTGGTTCGCAAGACCATCGTGCCGAACTCTACCAGCAAGAACTGGAATGAACAGCAAGCATTACTCACTGACAACGAAGAAACACCTATAGCCCGTATTATGGTTTATACCATCATCGGGCATTATCTGAACACGGGAGAAAGGTTGTTTGAAAACATCTATGCTCGTTGTTCGAATTTGGACTCTGACGGTAGCCGTGTCAACGTCGGTAGCTTTGACTCTGGCGGGCTTACTGTCTACAGCTTCCGGGATGACGACCGTTTTGACAACATCGGCGTTTCGTCCTCTCGGAAGTTCAACTGAACCTTGAAGTCTTGAGAGCTTGTCTCTTTTGAAAACTTGAGCCTTCGGCGAATTTTTTTTCGCAGGAGGCTCTTTTTTTTACCCCACTCTACCACTCACTCTATTTCTAATTTAACTCCCTTGACATAGTTTGACAGATTGCTATAATCACGGCATATTCTTTGAAATCCTATTAAATAGGGTAAAAATAACAAAAGAGAGGAGAAAGAAAATGACGAAATTATTTAGAGTATTTTTGGTTAGTTTAATGTTTTTAGGTATCATTGTCGCCCCAGTCTTGGCAGAACAGCCAACACCAGCACAACTGAAACAGTTTTGGGGACAGGTAGAGAAAGGTGCTATCACCAAAGATAGTCTTGGAAAGTTTCTGAAAGGAACTGAACCTACAATCAAACAACCTACCAGTCTCCAGCGTAGCCGAGAGATTATGGGAAGAAACTATTTCGGCATTGAAGAAGCTATTTCTCATTTTGGTGTTAGGCCAACAGCTGATGATGTTGAAACATTGACCAATGTTCCATTTAGTGAACAAACCTTACAAGAATGTAAGGACACCTATATTCTTATTGCTGTCTTCCCAATGTCTATTCTGGATGTTAGGAAAGTAGACAACTCGTTTTTTTATTCCTCAACAGGCGGTTGGTATAAGGATGAAAAGTTCGCCGAGAACAAAGGAAAAACTAGCTGGTATCTTGTTAAGAAAACCCCAGTCAAAAATTCTACTTCTAAAACTTGGAAAGAACAGCAAGGACTGCTTGCCGACAACGAGGAAACACCGACTGCCCGAGTAGTCGTCTATGCTATCATTGGACACTACAAGAATACAGGTGAGCGTCTGTTTGAAAAGATTTATGCTCGTTGCTCGGATTTGGACTCTGACGGTGACCGTGTCTACGTCGGTTACTTTGACTCTGACGGGCTTCGTGTCGACTACTACCGGGATGACAGCCGTTTTGGCAGCCTCGGCGTTTCGTCCTCTCGGAAGTTCAACTGAACCTTGAAGTCTTGAGAGCTTGTCTCTTTTGAAAACTTGAGCCTTCGGCGAATTTTTTTTCGCAGGAGGCTCTTTTTCTTTTTTAGCCAATTTTTGATATAGTAAAAGTGCTTTGCTAATGCAGGTAAGATTACGGTTTTGCCTCGCAAAGCGTCTCATCTTTGAGACTTCACCAGAGTATCGTTGTTTACGGATAACGATAGCGTGTGAATAAAGATGGAGATTGAACTTCTTGCTTGTTTTTAGTGAAGATGGTGATAAACCTGCTTCCGAATAAAATACAGGAAAGAGAGAATATAAACCTTTTGGGTAGTAAGTCTCAACTTCCAGTGATAATAGATGACAACAAGCAACTTTTGGACTCTGACGGTAACCGTGTCAACGTCGGTAACTTTGACTCTAACGGGCTTAATGTCAACAACTACCGGGATGACAATCGTAATGACAACATCGGCGTTTCGTCCTCTCGGAACTTCTTTCTCTACAAGATTAAAACACCCTCTTTTGTTAGAGAGTGTTTTAATTTAGAAGTCTTTTGTAGATTTAATCCACCCACCAAGCATTCTCCCAATTTCATCAATCATTTCTTGCAACAAAAGATATTTTTTATTATCAATAGCTTTTATCTCCTTGCAAAGACGGATAAGCACTCTTAATAAATTTAATCTTAAGCTTGTCTTTTTCAAAATTGGTAATTTGTCTGATTTTGACAATTGGCTTGCCAACAAGATATTTTCTAAAATATCCAAAATAATATTCTCGCATCTCTGCCAAATTGTATATCTATCTTGTTTTGCAACCGTTTGCCGTAATCCGTAAAAACTTTTATAAAGCTCGTAGGTTTTCTTAAAAATTGGTATATCTAATTCATTCATAGTATATGAAAATTTATAAAAATGTTTTTGAAAAAATAATTTCGTTGGAAAATCTATTTTTGGCTTGGGATAAATTCAAAAGCGACAAACAAAAAAAGAAAGATGTTCAAAAATTTGAGTATCGGCTTGAAGAAAATATCTTTCAGCTCCATAAAGATTTGAAACATCGTAAATATAAACACGGCTCTTATTCTTCTTTCTATATTCAAGACCCCAAACAACGCCATATTCACAAAGCTCTTGTGCGAGACCGCATACTTCATCACGCTATTTTTGTTGTGCTTAATCCTATTTTTGAGCCAACTTTTATCTCCAATTCTTTTTCTTGCCGTGTTGGAAAAGGAACACACAAGGGGTTGGAACTACTGGATAAAATAACTAAACAAGTAAGTGGCAATAACTTTAAGCCGTGTTTTGTATTAAAATGCGACATTAAGAAATTCTTTGAAACTGTTGACCATAACAATTTGTTAAACATTCTTTGCAAACGAATAAAAGATAAAGACGTAATGTGTCTTTTGGAAGAAATTATTAGAAGTTTCAAATCAGAATATTCTATGACACTTCATCCAAAAGGACTGCCTATTGGTAATTTAACTTCCCAATTATTCGCTAACATTTATCTCAACGAATTTGACCAGTTTGTTAAGCATTCTCTAAAAATTAAACATTATATTCGCTATACTGATGATTTTGTTATTGCCTCTGAAAATAAATTATTTTTAGAAAAACTTATTAAACCCATTGCTGATTTTTTGGGTAAAAAACTTTTGCTCAAACTTCACCCAAAGAAAGTTGAAATCCGCAAATTTATTCAAGGCATAGATTTTCTGGGATATGTCATAATGCCACACCATCGCTCGCTTCGCACAAAGACTAAACAACGAATTTTCAAAAAATTAAATAAAAGAACTGTTGAATACAAAAATGGAATAATTAGCAAACAAACTCTTAAACAATCGCTTCGGTCATATTTGGGTGTCCTTTCACACGCTGATACTTATAGATTAGGCAAAGAACTTAAAAATCA
>JAHISW010000086.1 GCA_018817995.1 Patescibacteria group bacterium
GGTAGGGACATTTCTTCTTTGCAGGAAGAAAACACGGGCAAGATGAATAAAATAATTGAGTTCGTAAAAGGCGAGGGCGTTGAGCCAAAAGATATTAAAACAGAGAGTTATAAAATAGAACCTCGTTATCAAAGGTCTGAATGCAAGGAGTTTGTTTGTCCTCCTCCGGAGATTGTTGGCTATACGATAAACCAGGCAATAGTAGTTAAGGTCAGGGATTTTGACAAGATCGGAGGTATTTTAAGCAATTCTGTTAACTTGGGCGCTAATTCTGTTTCTGGACCTTCTTTTGCCATAGATGATATGGAGGTCGCTAGAAGCGAAGCGAGAGACGAAGCCATTAAAAAAGCTCAAGAAAAAGCGGAAGCGATTGCTGATTCTGCTGATTTTAGAATAGGCAGATTGCTTGGGATTTATGAGGGTGGCGCTTATGCACAATATTATGCAGAGGGTGTCTCATTATCAAAAGCCATGGGTGGTGATTTAGCTCCTTCTATTGAACCCGGTTCCCAAGATGTAACTGTTAGTATCTCACTAACATACGAGATAAAATAGTAGATGTGTTTGTTATCCATTATCACGAAATTGCTCTAAAAAAGAAAAATCGCCCCTTTTTTGTTAATAAATTGGCGGAAAATATTCGTGTTTCTTTGGAGCGTCTTGAAGGTGTTGAAAAAGTAAAAATTGAAAAACTTCCCGGCCGTCTTCTTCTAATCAACTATGGAAGTTCAACTTCCATAGTTGGACAAAAATTAGCTAAAATTCCTGGAATTGCTAATTTTATGCCAGTTTTTGAAACGCCCGATGATTTAGAAAAACTAAAAGAGAGTTTGGGCAAAAAAATTAAAAACCAAAAATTTGGCAGTTTTAGGGTAACGACACAAAGGGGCGATAAGACTTTCCCGATGACCTCAGAAGAGGTGAATAGGGAAGTAGGGGCGTTTGTTCAGCAAAAAACTGGAGCGAGGGTTGATTTGAAAAATCCGGAATTTACCGTTTTTGTGGAAATTTTGTATAAACGAATTTTCTTTTCTTTTGAAAAAATTCAAGGAGTCGGCGGACTCCCTGTCGGTTCAAGTGGCAAAATTGTCTCTCTTTTATCAGGAGGGATAGACTCACCGGTGGCGTCTTTTAAAATGTTTACGCGCGGTTGCCGTATCGTTTTTGTTCACTTCCATAGTTTTCCGTACTTGGATATTTCTTCTCAGGAAAAAACAGTGGATTTGGTAAAATTGCTGGACGAATACCAGGGCGGTTCCAGGTTATATTTAGTTCCCTTTGGGGACATCCAAAAAAGAGTTGTGTTGGCTGTCCCTGAAAAATACAGGGTTGTAGTTTATAGGCGTTTGATGATTTCTATTGCCGAAAGGATTGCCAAAAAGGAAAAGGCGGGGGCGTTGTTGACGGGTGAAAGTTTGGGACAGGTTGCCTCCCAGACACTGGAAAATATGTCGGTCGTAGATGAAGTGGCATCGTTGCTTGTGTTACGCCCGCTTGTGGGAATGAGCAAAGAGGAGATAATTAATATGGCAAAGAAAATAGGCAGTTATGATATTTCAATATTGCATGACCAAGACTGTTGCCAATTGTTTATGCCTAAAAGTCCGGCCACCAAATCAAAAAAGAAAGACATAGAACAGGCGGAAGACGAATTAAGAAAAAGCATTAATCTTGACGAAATGATTAAAGATGCTCTGCACAATACCGAGGTAAAAGATTATTTATAGTCAATAAAATCCATTTCGTTCCTGCCTTCGGGCTTGACGCGTAGGATTTTTAGTTTGCCGTCTTTGTCCAGTTTTGTTTTTGTTATAATCACACGTTTGCCATTTTCAAAATAATAAGCGCTTGGCCATGGCGTGAAGGCGCAGATTTTATTGTAAATTTTTTCCGCCGGTTCGTTCCAATTTATTTCGCCGTCAGATTTTTTTATTAATTTTGAATAAGTTGCTTGGTTGTGGTCTTGTGGCTGTGGTGTAATTTTTCCATCAATCCATTTTGGAATAGTTTCAATCAGCAATTTCCCTCCCAGTTTAGCCAATTCTTCTTCCAGTTTCTTAAATCCTAAATCCTGAATCTTAATTCTTAATTCTTGCTGCGCAAGAATTGGTCCTTCATCCATTTTTTCATTCATTAACATAATTGTTACGCCTGTTTCTTTTTCACCATTTAATATTGCCGTTTGAATAGGGGACGGACCTCTTAATTTTGGAAGTAAAGACGGGTGGACGTTTAGTGTTCCATATTTTGGAATTTCCAAAATCTCTTTTGGCAAAATTTTTCCAAAAGAGGCGACAACAAAAAGGTCTGGCTTTATTCTTAAATCCTGAATCTTAATTCTTAAATCTTTAATCAGGGTTGGTTGCAAAAACCTTACATTGTGTTCTTGCGCCCATAATTTCACCGGCGACGGCGTTAATACTAACTTTCTGCCCTTGGGTTTGTCCGGCGTGGTGACAACAGCCACGAGCGTAAACCCATTTTTATCCATAGCCTCCAAAATTTTCACAGAAAATTCAGGCGTCCCAAAGAAAATAATTTTTAGTTTATCTTTATCCATATAATTAAATATAGTATAAAGATTAGTTTATTGAAACTACTGTCTAAAAACACCACAATATACTATTGACTTTCGAGTGTTGGGTTGGTAGTCTGTAAAAAGAAAAAGAAGCAGGTGAACTTTGAAAAGGAGGGGGTATGAATCAATTATTACTGGCAAGTTGTTTTTCGTTTGTATGCAAAGAAGACCCTGCGTTGGTAGGTAAAAGAGAAGACCTTTTGTTGGTAAGTAAAAGAATGGAGTTAACTGAGCCAACGATGAAAAAAAGCGAACAGACCAGAGGAAAGGGTCAAAAATTTTGTTCTTTGTTGGCTTGGGTGGTTCGCCTTTCTTTCGGCAACAACATCTTTTGCCCTGTCAGCGCATAGGTATTTAACAGGTGGTTTTCTTGGATCAACA
>JAHISW010000010.1 GCA_018817995.1 Patescibacteria group bacterium
ATTTCTGGTGGCATTGGTACTGTTGGAGCAGGTGAACGGGGAGTGCTTCTTCAATTTGGAGCAGTCAAAAATAAGATTTTTGAAGAAGGGCTTTATTTTAAAATTCCTCTTATTCATCAAGTTGTAAAGATGGACGTAAAGATTAAAAAAGACGAAGTTGCTGCTAGCGCATCTTCAAAAGATTTACAGATAGTAACGTCTAAAATTGCTCTTAATTATCACCTTGACCCCAATTCAGTAAATAAAATTTGGCAGGAAATAGGGAAAAATTACAATACCCGTATTATCGCTCCTTCTATTCAAGAAGCGGTAAAATCTGTAACCGCGAAATTTACCGCCGAGGAGCTCATCACAAGGAGAGAAGAAGTGAAGGAAAAAATTAAGGCTAATCTTGCGGAAAGATTACTGCAAAGCGCCATTATGGTTGATGAGTTTAACATAATTGACTTCTATTTTTCAGATGCGTTTAATAATGCAATTGAAGCCAAGGTTACTGCAGAACAATTAAAACTTAAGGCCGAGAGAGATTGGGAAAGAATAAAAATTGAAAAAGAACAAAAAATTACCGAAGCCGAAGGAAAGGCCCAGGCCATTCGCATTGAAGCGCAAGCCTTAATGTCTAATCCTAAAGTAGTAGAGCTCCGTTGGATAGAGAAATGGGACGGCAAAGTTCCAACATATTGGGGAGAAGCCAGCCCATTCGTAGGACTAAATAGATAGAAAATGTGGTAGAATAGGAGTATAGATAAGTTCATATGAATATTCTAAGCGAAATAAAAAAAGCCGAGAAGAGAATTCGTCCATATATTCTTAAGACACCCCTCATTCCTTCAAATTTTTTGAGCAAACTCAACAAAGGGAAAGTTTATCTAAAAATGGAAAGCGAGCAGTATACCGGCTCTTTTAAAGTGCGCGGGGCCATGAATAAAATTCTTTCTTTATCTGAACAAGAAAAAAAGAAAGGAATTGTTACGGCATCTACCGGAAACCATGCGCTTGGTGTCGCTCGAGCCCTTTCTATCACAGGAATTAAGGGCACTATATTTCTACCCGAAAACGCGGAAACTTCAAAAATTGAAGCGCTTCGGGGTTACAATGCCACACTAGAATTTTATGGCAAAGATTTTTTAGCAACGGAGTTGCACGCTAAACAGGTGGCCAAAGAAAAGGGCGCGAGCTGGATTTCGCCATACAACGACCCACAAATTATCGGAGGGCAGGGGACTATTGGGATTGAGATTGTCCAACAACTTGACAAAATTGATTATGTTTTAGCTACGGTTGGCGGGGGAGGTTTAATTTCAGGCGTTGCCACTTATTTAAAAAGCGTAAGCCCTGAGACCAAAATAATAGGATGTCTGCCGATAAATTTTCCAAAAATGTATTTGAGTGTCAAAGCCGGAAAAATTGTCAGTCCGAGTAATTTGAAAGAAACACTTTCCGATGGTTCCGCCGGAGGCATAGAAGAAGGGTCAATAACCTTTCCAATCTGCCAGCAATTGATAGATGATTTTATTTTAGTATCCGAAAAAGAAATCAAAGAGGCGATTAAATTGATTGTAGACAAACATCACAAAATTATTGAAGGCGCCGCCGCCGTTTCCGTGGCAAGTTTTATCAAGAACAAAGAAAAATTCAAAGGGGCTAATGTCGTTATCATTATTTGCGGAGGAAATATAGCGACAAGCAAACTCAAAGCTTTGTTATAGATTCCACAATCTTTTCTCCGGCTTGCTACCAAACATCCATATTTTTATCCTCTCATAGTCTCTTGGTAGCTCCGATGCTTCGAACGGAGCAAATTTTTTCCCTGAAAAAATTTGCGGGGGTGGGAGTTGAACCCACTACCTGGAGGTTATGAGCCTCCCGTGCAACCGTTACACTTCCCCGCGACCTTGTCCCGCCAAGCGGGATGTAGTTATCATAATACTATGGAATATTTTAATAGGCAAGTTCGCGGGTGATGCAGACTCTTTACGCACTATTAAATATATGCCAATATTGCAATAAGAGGTTTGAAAACTGAACAAAGGAGGGATTAGAAATGAAGAAAATGTTTTTGGTGGTGGTAGTTGCGCTAGTTTTTTTGTTGGGCGCTGTTATTGATGTTAGCGCCAAAGGAATTGACACGGATAAATTTTTCGTTGACCTTGGGGTGTCACAGACCTTTTACAACAATGAAAATTTGGAGTCCGAAAGGGGACTCAAGCTGAAAGCGGGATACGATTTCGTGTATTTATGGGGAGCGTACGAGAGGGCTTTGAACAGGTATAGCGGGCAAGAGGCTGGTAATATAGATTTGTTTGGAGTGGGCGCCGGACTTCAGTATTTTATTACAGAAAACCTTCGGCTTTTTGCTGAAGTTGGTTGGTATGATCCAAACTCAAGCATGGAAGGTGTCGTTACTTCGGGTCCCAACCATGAAGCGTTGTGGTTAGAGTTGAACAGAAGAGTCGCCCTTCCTGACGGAAAAGGGAGATCCTTTGATTATTACGAATATGATTTAAGGGGGAATATCGGAGGGTCGCTTGGCGTTGATTTTTGTTATGAAATAATTAACAGACTCACGTTGGGCTTGTCTGTTTCTTACCGTTTTCTGAAGTTGCCGGAAAGCATCTACGGCAGATACTACACTGCTCCTGAGTGGTGGGAGGTCTTTGGGGACAAAGATTTTTCCGGAGTCCAGCTTTTCGCCGGGCTGACGTATAGATGGTAAGAGGTCAAAATGAAGAAGTACAGACTGATTGGATGGTTTCTTATTATCTTGTTTGTGGCGATTTTGATTGGCTTATTTCTTACGGTTGGCGGGGCTTTGCCTGTGAGGTCTGAAGAAATTGAAGAAAAGAAAGTTGTTGAGGCTACAGCTTTGCAGGAAATGAGTTTAGAAAAAATACTGGCTGTGAAAAATATTGGCAACGTGCCCTTCTCCCATACGAGGCATGAGTTATTTGCTTGTATGGAATGCCACCACAAGGGGCAGTTTGAAAAATGCGTTTTTTGTCATGACGAAAATGCGAAAGTAAAAAGCAAAATGGCATTTCATCAGAAATGCAAGACTTGCCATAAAGACATGAAATGCGGCGATTGCCACAAGAAAGAGGAGAAAGAAAAAACAAAAAAAGAATAACAAACCAAAAAGGTCCGCGATTGCGCGGGCCTTTTTATATAAAATTCTTTTGTGCCGAGGGTGAGAATCGAACTCACGACCTTGGGTTTATGAGTCCCATGCTCTAACCAACTGAGCTACCCCGGCCTTGTCTCGTCGTAGCCACGAGGCGAAGACGGACCTGTCTAAATAATACAAAAAACAACCCTTTTTTACAAGAAAAAGCCCTCCGGTGGTTATCGGAGGGCCAATGTTTTTTTATTTGTCGTCTTCGTCATCATCATTTTCCTCAGAAGATTCTCAACTATGGAAGTTCAACTTCCATAGTTGAGGGGGATTGTACCAGAATCAAGGAGGTTTTGATGGAATGGGCGGTTTTTTGCTTGTAAAAACAACATTCTCACATTCTCAAGAATGTGAGAATGTTAAGAGCGGGGGGTGGAAAAGAAGATTGGATTGTGCTTGAATAAGAAAAATGCAGTTGTTTGAAAAAGGAGAAAAAGATGACAGAAAAAAACAAGGATCCAGATATTGGTGTTAGGCAAAAATGGCCAAATCGTTTGGTGCTAGTCCGGCACGGCCGGTCTATTTATAATGAAGAGCGGGAACTTATTAACCGCGGTGTTTTGGATACTTACACCACAAAGGTAAAAGATGTGCGCAATGCCGATATTGATCTAGAGGAAAAAGGGAAGGAGCAAGCAAAACAAACTGCTCTGTTTTTGAAAGAACAGTATGGAAATTTTGATGTAATATTTGCTTCGCCATTCAAGCGCGCCTACAAAACCGCGCGTATTATTGAAGGACAATTTCCAACAGCACTCTTCATAACTGAAGAAAGAATCAGGGAAAAAGAATTTGGCGTTATTGATGGATTAACCCCGCAGGAATTAAGAGAACTTTTCCCTCATGAATACGCACGAAAACAAAAAGAAGATAAGTATTACTACCGTCCCATAGGCGGAGAATCATATCCGGATGTTGGATGTTAATCTGCGTATTTGGTCTTTTTTAACTACTCTTGTTCGCGAACACTCCGGGCAAAATATTTTGGTGGTTTCTCACTCCGCGGTGATGCTGTCTTTTAGGAAAATGCTTGAAAAGATTCACGAAAAAGCATTGCTGAAAATTAACAGGGAAGATGAAATGAAAAACTGCGCCATTATTTCTTATATTTTTGACTCTGAATTAAAACCAAAACCGAAACTGCGTTTGGAGTTTTACAATAAAATCGCGTGGAAATGAGAAGATACCTAACGGAATTTTAAAATTATTTTTAAGATAAAAGAAAAAGCAAATTTTGAGCCGCAGGACAAATACCGGCGGCTTTTTTGTTATTTGAAAAAATTATTTGGATAGGATATGATAAAATGTAATTATGAATGGGGATCAAAATAATCAAAATAAAGAAGAAGAATATTTGGCGTATCTTTGCAGTCGGATTCAGAGAGCAACCGAAGCTGTTTACAGAGTAACGGATTTGTTGTCTGACAAAGAGCCAATGAAGTGGGAAATGAGAGAGGAATCAACTTTTATCTTCACTCATTTAGCCGTGATGAAAAATAAGCATTCTTTGGAAAGAGGAGCGCATCTTGAGAGAATCGCGGATTCAACAGATAGGATGTCAATGCTTTTTACTTTGTTTGAAGAAAGCGGGTCGGCTGTTTTGTCCGCTAATTTTAGGATTCTAAAAAAAGAATACGAGTCTATAAAAAAATTAATTTCTCAGGAAGCGCAAAAACAGGATATTTCCCATCTTTTTTTGGAAGAAAAAGATGAAAAAAGGATAGAATCTCCTATCGGACAAAATAAAGACGGAGTGTCCGATAGCTTGTCCGATAATATCGTTAAAAATAATGTTGTTAAGAGGGAGAGCAAGGAGTTAGATAAAACCAACAGTTTCAAGGGACAAGAGCGAAAGGATAAGATACTTGAAGTTATAAAAGACAAAGAAAAGGTAAGTGTGGGCGAGTTGTCTTCTATGTTTAAGCAGTATAGCGAAAAGACAATACAGCGTGATTTGGTGGAATTTGTATCCCACGGTGTTCTAAGGAAAGAAGGGGACAAAAGATGGAGAAGATATATGTTAATTTGACAAAACATAGTAAAGGTGTCTTTGTTAGTAAATTGTTGACCTATTTTGTTGAAACTTGTAAATTTAAGTTATCCACAGTTGCAGTCTTTGCACGTTGCAGACTAACGAATTATAATAAACTTATAAATGCAGAGTGTTTACGCCCGGGTAAGGACAATTTTGTTTGTCATTACCTGGTCGCAAATTGTTTGGACATTGAAAAATAAATTATAACGGGTGCACGAAAGATATACGAAAAGTAATATCCGATTAATTAACAAATAAACGGGAGTTAAAGGCAGGTCGATACTTGATTAAGCCTTGACTCTGATGGAAGTTAGATTTTTGTTTATTTATTGTTAGCAAAAGCATGAGATTTTTTATTTGGCAAGTCGAGCCCAAATTAATTCATGCATAAAAAATTAATAATTTATATTATGAGTAATTTTAAGAAGACTAAAGTGAGAAAAGTCACTTCTGTTTTTCTAAGCGCGACAACAGTTATTTGGCTTTCGGGCGCCGCGGCACTTGTGCCTATGGTCGCTCAAGCTGATACAATGTCAGATCTTCAGGCTCAAATCGCATCGTTGCTGGCTCAGATTACCACACTGCAAGCGCAGTTAGCGACATTGTCGGGTGGTACAACGGGCGCTGTTTGCGGTTATACCTTTGCAAAAGACTTGAGTTCGGGGGATACGGGCGCTGATGTTAAGAATCTTCAGACAGTTCTTAACTCTGATGTAGCTACGCAAGTAGCCGCTTCAGGTGTTGGTTCTTCTGGAAGTGAAACAGAATATTTTGGTTCAATGACAAAGGCCGCGGTTGTGAAATTTCAGGACAAATACGCTTCTGAAGTTTTGACACCAATCGGTCTTAGCGCGGGAACTGGTTATCTTGGTTCCATGTCCAGAGCAAAGTTGAATGCTCTTTACGGGACATGCGGAACAACTCCAGTAGACCCAGTAGACCCAGACGAGCCGGTAGTGGTATCGCCGGGCACAGGTTTGACGGTTACCGCTTCAGCGGTTCAACCGGTAAGTTCTTTAATGCCTCTTCTTTCAACAAGAGTTCCATATACGAATGTTGACTTTACGGCAGGTTCTGATGGTGATGTAACAATTACCTCTCTTGTTGTAGAGAGAACTGGTCTTGCTGTTGACGCTGTATTTTCTGGAGTTCTCCTTTTGGATGAAACTGGAATGCAATTGGGTTTAGCTAAAACATTGAATTCTGTTCATCAAGTAACATTGACAGAAGACTTTGTTGTTAAAGCAGGACAAACCAGAACGATGACAATCGCTGGTAACGCTGCAACAGCGGCTGGTGTAAGGGCTGGACAAGTTGCTTACCTTTCTTTGGTAACAGTTAACACTACTGCCACGGTTTCGGGCGCTTTGCCAATTACAGGTTCCAATCAGACTGTTAGCGAAACATTGACAATCGGCACGGTTACGATTGCCAGAGGACCTCTTGACCCTGGAGCAAGTGCTACAGCAAAAGAGATTGGCACAACCGGTTATACATTTTCATCTGTTAAAGTAACGGCTGGTTCCCAGGAAAAAGTCAGAGTTCATTCTATCAGATGGAATCAATCAGGTTCGGCAACGGTTGATGATGTTGCTAATGTAAAGACATATATTGATGGAGTGGCTTACGACACAGTCATAAGTTCTAGTGGAAAGTACTACACAGCTTCATTTAATGGAGGAATTTTGATTGACAAGGGATTTTCAAAAGAAATTTCTATCAAGGGTGATCTTGTTGGAGGCGCGGCAAGGACAATTGACTTTGATGTCTACAAGAGAACAGACATTTATTTAGTTGGTGAGACTTATAGGTATGGAATTAATCCTCCAGATGGAACGGATACTGCTGGAACAGATGATGGCGCTTTCCATTTAAGCACAAATCCTTGGTATGATGCTTTCCAAGTTACAGTTTCTTCGGGAACTATTAATACGGTTAAGGCGTCCACAGTTGAGGCCGCTAACGTTGCCGTTAACTTAGCTGACCAAGTATTAGGTGGATTTGAAATGGATGTAAAAGGTGAGGAAATTTCTGTTTCTCAAACTATTTTCCACTTCCTTATTACAAACACATCTGGACAAGTTGCGGATATTACAAATATTTCTTTGTATGACGCAAACGGAAATGTAGTCGCAGGACCTGCTGATGGTTCGGGTGCACTTGTTTATGGTACGGTAACATTCAGTGATACGATTACATATCCGGTTGGAAAGGGCATTTACACTCTTAAGGGTAAATTGGGAACAGATTTTGCAAACAATCAGACAGTTACAGCTTCTACGACTCCTGGTTCTGACTGGACGACTATTACTGGTTTAACAACAGGAAATAGTATTACACCTACACCTTCATCTGCTGTAACGGGTAATGCTATGACAGTTAAAGCGGCTGCTTTAACAGTTAGTGTTTCAGCGGCTCCTGTAGCGCAGAATGTTGTGGCAGGTATTAGCGGATACACATTTGCTAATTACATTTTTGACGGCACACAATCTGGCGAGGATGTTAAGTTGACAAATATTCCATTGTCGTACAACACATTGAATACTGCTACAGACTTGACGAACTGCGCATTGTGGGATGGCTCAACAGCATTGAATACAAGTGGAAATATTATTAATCCATCAACTGCGGGTTCTTCAACAACATTCACATTTGACGACGCAGGATTTACTGTTCCTAAGGGAACATCAAAATCTGTTGCTTTGAAATGTGATATTTCTGGAAATGCTGGAAGTGGTAGTATTTATCAATGGGGTATTTCCGGAGCGGTTCACCAATTGGCTGCCACTACATATACAGCGGCTACCGGTTTGACAAGTGGACAGACTGTTGTTGAGGTCTTTACTACTTCTGCAGGTCAGCAAATGACGATTGCTTCAGGAAGTTTAGCGGTATCACTTGATGCTTCAAGCCCATCTTATACAATGGCTGCAGGCGGAACGCTTGCAACATTGTCTGTCTTGAGATTTGAGGCAACAAATGAAGATATCAAGTTGAGTAGAGTTGCTTTACAATTTACCAACGGAGCTTCTAATACTCCAATTGATGTAAGTGGTGCTGTGGTTACGCTTTGGGATGGCGTGACTCAAATTGGTGAGGCTGTATTTGCAACAAACGATTACGCAACAAGCACAATCACCGGAACCGTTGTTATTCCTAAGGACGGTTATAAGCGCATTACAGTTAAGGGAAACCTCTCTCTTATCGGTACAGGCAAACCTGGTACACAAGGACATCTTATAATGGTTGACTGGGATGGTAATGGAGATACGGGTACACAAGGTATTGGTCAATCTGCTGGTTCTACTGTTACAGCTAGTGGTAGTGACACAGCTGTATCTGGTGTAAGGACATTTAGAAGTGTTCCTACATTTGCTAAGTTGAGCATACCAGATACAATTATGTATTCTGGTGACAGAGTTCTCTACAGATTTAGTGTAACAGCTGATACTGCTGGAGATGTTGGAATTGGTAAGTTTACTGCTCGTCTTGCTACATCTTCCGCAACGGCTGGAACGAAAGTAGATGATATTAATATGTATGCTTACGCTGACTCTGGATTTGGTACAGTTGTTTCTGGACTTGGTACATCTGGTGAATTGCTAGCAACAGCGATAGATGCAGATATTTACTGGGCGTCTGCAGCTACAGACTTGAATTTCTGGGCGGAGACAGGTGCTGGAGCATCTACAACTATCCAGATTCCTGCTGGCGCGACAAGATGGTTCGAAGTTAGAGGTACTGTTACAACAGCTGGAAGTGCGTATTCTGTATCAACTCAAATTCAGGGTGATTCAGCGTATCAATCATTGGCAACAACATTTATGAATACGGGTCTTAATGCAGAAGTTGATGCAAATGATGATTTCATTTGGTCTCCAAATGCAACAACGACATCTCTTACAACTCATGTTGATTGGACAAATGGTTATGGTGTTTCAGGATTGTCTGGAAGTAATATGACAGCTTCGGTGTTATCTAAATAGTTGTAATGACTTAGTAGGGTTTTGTTAACTTAGTGTTGGCAAACTTGTGGCCCTTACAAAAACCCCCTTTTCAGGGGGTTTTTGTTATGTTAGGATACAAAAATATGATGAACTATAAATCTTTAATTTATTTAATTATTATTTTAGCGGTAATCGGAGGGTTATTTGGGTGGTATGTTTACAGAGATTTACCCAAAGAACCTGTGGATAACAATGCGGTGGCGCAAGAACTTTTGAATAGAGATGTTGTGATAAATATTGAAATGACGGACGAGAGAAAAGAAAAATGGACGGGAGATTTGACACAAGTGAAAAAGGATTTAGAAGCCAATCTTGATAGTTTGCAAAACTGGCTTCAACTGGGTCTTTTGTTCAAGTCCGCGGGCGATTATGAAGGGGCTAGAGATATTTGGGAATATGCATCTGTTATAAGACCGAGTAATTCAATTTCTTTTCATAATATTGGGGATGTTAATCATTATTATCTGAAGAATTTTGAAGAGGCGGAGAAGAATTATTTAAAAGCTATAGAAAATGCTCCAGCGCAATTTTTTACATATAATAATCTTTATGAATTGTATCGTTATTCTGTAGAAGACATGGATAAAGCGGAGAAAATCTTGTTGCGTGGGATAGATGATAATCCAATGGATCCGTATTTAATGATTTTGCTTGGAATTTTTTATGAAGAAACAGGAAAAACTTCTGATGCTTTGTTTTATTATGAAAAAGCGCTAGGATTTGATTCTGGAAATGAGGCGTTGAAAAAGGACATTGACAGATTAAAATAACCCCGCCGAGCGGGGTAAAGGAGGTATGCAGAGTGAGAAAAAATTCTTATTGTAGCACTGTCTTTTTTGCAACAACAGAGGATGATTGTGGTTTTTTTGATTCAGATACATGGCCG
>JAHISW010000087.1 GCA_018817995.1 Patescibacteria group bacterium
CAGAAATAAAAAGAGAATCCATTGACCGTCAGGAATTTGAAGATTTAATGGGTAGGGTGGGTTATATGGAACAAAGAATGGGAATTGTAAGCGGAAAGTAATTAGAGGGTATATGGAAAAAATACAACTAAAAGCTGAAAAAAGGGACATTTTTCGTAAAAAATTAAAAGAGGCAAGAAAAAGAGCAGTAAAATCTTTGAAGAGGCGATTGTATTTTTTTAATCATCTTATTGATCCAGTATGTTTTCCGATTAGTGATCCGCCACAGACACTCACGATTGCTAAAAAATACAGAACTGGAGAAATCGTTCCTCCAATTAAAATAAATTTTAATATACTTAATAAAATGTTGGCGACTATAAATTCGTATTATGGAATATTTCGATTTGCTAATAGTTATAAATTAAGAAAGTTATTATATAAAAAACATTTTCGTTCTCTTAAGAAATATTTTAAACCACAAAATTCCTCTTTTCAGGTTATTAGAATAAGAAAGTTTTATAAAAATTTTATTTGTGATAACTAAAAAGAGTGTTTCTCTAGCGGACGCACCGCACATAATTGTTGTTGTTGTAGGCGTTGTTGTTCCAATTGCCATCTGAAAGTTTCAGTTTGATCCAATTGTTGGCGGTGGCCTCATAAACGGCGCAAAACTGCTTTTCCACTGAAGAAATTTTTTTCAGAATAGCTCCGAAAAAAACATAACAATGCTTGAATTATCAAGCGGGAAAAGCCACAAACACTCCTTTGTCGTTTACTGGCAGACACATATCCACCAATACCCTTTAGACATCATTTATTATATAATATATAATAACAAAATAAAACATTATAAAATAAAAAAAACTTATGAATAAAATAACAATCTTTAATTTAAAATATGCGGGAAATAAAATATTCAAATAAGATTAACTGGAAACAATATAATAGGGTGGCTGTATTTATTGATGTTGCCAATATTGTTTATAGTTTAAAAGATTTAAATTGGCGAATAGATTATAAAAAGCTACAACAATATTTTAGTAAAAATTCTAAATTAGTTGATATTTATTTTTATTATTCTACTAAAAAAGAGAATTTGGGACAGGCAAATTTATTAGAAATGTTAGCGCGTAAGGGATTTCAATTAAGAATAAAAGAAGTTAAAGTAATAAAACTAAAAGATGGAGATACTATATTAAAAGGTAATTGTGATGTAGAATTGACTATAGATATGATTGATTTAATGCCTGCTTATGATACGGCAGTTTTATTAAGTGGCGATAGTGATTTCGCGCCATTGGTTAAATATACGCAGAAGCATAATAAAAAAGTAATTGCAATTTCAACGCGAGGTCATATTTCCAGAGAAATTATTCAAGCAGTTGATAAGTTTATGTGGTTTAATTGGTTTAAAGATTATTGGAATTTGAATCAGTAAATCACAAAACCCTGTGTCTCGAAAGACAACAGGGTTTTGGATGATTTTTCTATTATTAAATATAGCAAATTTGGAAAAGTTGTCAAGGGTTGTGTGGATAATTTAAATAATGTAATTAATTAAAATAATTAATAATAAAAAAAACATACTTATGAATAAAATAATAATTTTTTCAATAATAGTATTATTAGGCGGGCTTTTATTCCAGCCGGTTTTAGCTGAAGAGGCGACTAGTACACCACCAGAACCTGAGCCGGAAATAATTGAGCCGATTCTTGGCTGTATGGACGAAACAGCAAACAATTATAATCCAGAAGCCACAGAAAATGATAATTCTTGTGCATATCCTGAACCTGAGCCTGTTTCTGAACCAGAACCAGTAATAATTCAAGGCTGTACTGATTCATCAGCCGATAACTATAATCTAGAAGCAACAGAGGATAATAATTCTTGTGTATATCCTGAACCTGAACCCCAGCCTACGCCAGACTCCTCCGCTGAAGCTACGACGTCCGAGGAGGCTTCGGCGGGCGAAGCAGAACCGGCTTTAGAGGACGATTTGGTTGAAAAATTAAGAGGATTAATAGATGATGCTTTATCTAAAACATCCGAACAAATACGACCACAGGTTCAACCGCAACAGCAGATACCAAAATATTCCAGTTTTGATCCGGCAATTGCCCCAAGTAAGGTTGCCATAAAAATTCTGATGCCCGATGGGAGTTCTCCATCTTTCCCGGTATTCGTAACATTTGTGGGAGTAGGCAACAAAAATTTTGGAGGGAAAATAGACGCTAATGGCGAATTGAAGGTAACTATGCCACAAGGTAGATACTATACAGAACTAATGGTTGTTAGCACAGAATATATTCAAGGAGAAGATGGACCATCATTCTTTTTAGAAGCGAACGAAGAAAGAGATTTTGGGGCGATCAGGTTGGCTCCCAAATCAGAGCAAGAAAGAAGAGGACAAAACTTAGAAGATAAAGCTCTAGAGGAAAATATTCTTGACGAGTTGGACAGTGTTGCGGGAGAATCTAAAGGACTTGGAAGAGTTTTAGTTTTAATCGTTAAATTATTGATGCAAATCTTGCAGGAAGTTAAAAATATTGCTTTAATTTTATCCAGTAAGTAGGTAGCAATACAAAAAAATTTATTTAATGTTTAAATTAGCGATAAAGGTATCTTTCTTTATTATTCCTTGTGTTTTTTCTGTTTTCTTATTTTTTGTTTTTTGGGGACCCCCTAGAAATAAGGAGCAGACAAAAGATGTTTCTCCGGCGGGACTAAATGCCGTTGATACTGCTAAATTTAATTCGCAAGAGTTTCGTTTACCGTCCAAAATTAATCCAAAAGGGTTGAGTTTTATTTTCTTTGCCGACCAGTATGCCTCTTGGGAGGAGTTTGAAAATGATGTTGATTCTTTAATGAATGGATTAAAAACAATAGAGCCATGGGGATCGTATGATCAGTATAATATTTTTAAAATTAATCCAAAAAAAAATGATATTTGCTATATCAAAACTAAAGATGAAAGAAAACCGATACTTCGTTGCAGGGAAGAAGTAAATCAATATCTGAACGAGTTGTCGTTAGATAGGTTTAAGTTGATTGTACTATCTCGACAGAGTTTCCAGTCTTGGGCTAACTTGGTTCGCTTGGAAAATTCAGGGGTATTTTTAAGTGTTTCAAATTTGTTAGTAAATAATATGGAGAAAAAAACATATGGTTTACTCTTCGCTCATTTGGTAGGTCATTCTTTTGGGTTAAAAGATGAAGAAATTTATGTTTTAGCTAAAGCGGGAGGAGCTCCGCACACTCCGGATGGACCAAACTGCGCCCCTAGCGCGTCAATTGCCGAAGATTGGTGGGGGAAATTAGCAAAAGAATACAAGAATGTCGGGTATTTCAAAGGGTGCTGCGGGGATGAAAACTATATCAAGCCAACTCAATCTTCTATAATGAATCTTAATAATGCTACGGAAATATCTTATGAATATGGTCCAGTATCAGAAATATATCTTAGGAAAATTCTTGATTCCTGTTATATGCCTATTAATCAAAGTAGGCCAGTTATTAGTGATAGTTTTTTTGAGTTTTACCCTGAATTTAAAGAGTGTTTGGAATGATAATGCATAAGGCCACATACACATTGCACTCTTTAGGAGAGTAATAGTTGTGGCCTTTTATCATAAAATTCACTGCAAATATATCGGCGTAAAAGGATTTGTAACGCTATACAATGATGCTTTACGATATCGGTATATGATTACAGAAAAAGCATTAAAGAAAGCCAAAATATTGGCTTCAACTTTTAGTTAAAACAAATCAAACTTTGCCCAGGATTATAAATTTGAAAAAGGCGTGGAATAGAGTGTTTGGTTGAATAATTTTTTGAAATCTGATACCATATTTACATGGCTGAAGAAACAAAAAAAGAATTCGAAGAAGTCTTAAAGGAACAGCGGGAAGAATACCAGCGGTATTTGTCGGTTTTGTCGGAAGATTTTCACTCCAATATGCAGTTGGTGGCGGAATCTGTCTCCGGTCTTCAGGAACAAATGGAAGCTGTAAAGGAATTAGTGGCTGATAGCGCTAAGGACATCGCTATAATAAAAGGCGATATTCAATTTATTAAGCAAGAATTAAAACGCAAGGTTGATTATGACGAGTTTGAGGCACTGGAAAGACGGGTTTTACTTTTGGAAAAAGTGTAAAAATAATTTGAAAGTTGAATAATTTTTTAAGATTTGATACCATATTTACATGGCTGAAGAAACAAAAAAAGAATTTGATAAATTGACTCAAATTATTGAGAAGGGTTTTCAGGAATCCGACGAGAGAATAGACAAGAAGTTTCAGGAATCCGACGAGAGAATAGACAAGAAGTTTCAGGAATCCGACGAGAGAATGGACAAAAAGATAAACGGTTTGGTCAAGGGGGTAGACAAGAAGTTTGAAAACATGGCGCAGATGATAGCCGGCGGTTTTAGCGAGACTCATAACAGAATAGATAAATTGGAGGATAACATGAACGAAAAATTTGAGCGCGTGGACAAGCGGTTTGAGCAAGTGGATGAAAGATTTTCACAAGTCAACGCGCGACTGGATATGATTGAAAGGGATGTATCGGAAATAAAAAGAGAATCCATTGACCGTCAGGAATTTGAAGATTTAATGGGTAGGGTGGGTTATATGGAACAAAGAATGGGAATTGTAAGCGGAAAGTAATTAGAGGGTATATGAAAAAAATACAACTAAAAGCTGAAAAAAGGGACATTTTTCGTAAAAAATTAAAAGAGGCAAGAAAAAGAGGACAAATTCCTGCTGTTATGTATGGTTCTGAACAAGAAAATACATCACTTTTTGTGCAACGTGTCGATTTTGAGAAAGCTTGGAGAAAAGCCGGAGAGTCCGTGGTTATTGAGTTGGAAATAGGCAAAGAGAAGGCGCAAGTTGTTATTAATGATGTTGCGCTAGATCCTTTGACTCACAAACCGCAACATGTTGATTTTTATGCGGTGGATTTAAAGAAAAAAATTACAGCATCTGTGCCCCTGGTTTTCATTGGGGAGTCGTCCGCTGTCAAAAATCTTGGCGGTGTGCTTGTTAAAGTGATTCATGATATTGAAGTAGAGGGTTTGCCGGAAAGTTTACCCAAAGAAATAGAAGTTGATATTTCTGCCCTAGAAACATTTGAAGATAAAGTTATGGTAAAGGACCTGAAATTATCAGAAGGTATAAATGTTGCCATTGATGGAGAGGATGCGGTGGCTTTGGTTGAAAAACCAAG
>JAHISW010000088.1 GCA_018817995.1 Patescibacteria group bacterium
ATATCTTGCCTTGCATATTCTAATATCTTTTTATCATCAACTTCCCAGTACTGATGCATTAATTTATTTCTAAATTTGACTATTTTTCTAAGACGCGAGGACAAATCTTCGCCAATAAAGTTTTCTTTGCTAAGAACTTCAAAACATTCACCAAATGCCGAAACTCCTTTGTTGAATTTTCTTGCAGCGATATGAGAACAGATACCGCCAATAGCCTCAGTTGCCAGCAAAAGATAATATTTAACCGCCGCAATGTTTTCCTTTTTTGACCAGAAATCTTTATCCTCCAAAGACGTCAAGCGTCTAACTTCGTTAAGCGCCTCGTTAATTTCAGAAAATCTTTTTTTTATTTTTTCTTTATCAATACTCATATTATGCGGGAACCAAATCCCTTAATGACTGGTAAGCAATAAATTCGTTAGAAATTGCCTCCAAGGAAGTTTTTTCTATCATGTCAGAAAGAAATTCTTTGTCTTTTGAAAACAATAATTTTCCGTTTCTAAAAATATTGTTCAAAAAAGGACTGGGCGCAAAATTTAAAACCTTGACATCAAAAATATCAAAAGATAAATTTGTTTTCTCCGCTAAACTTTCTGACAATTTTAACTCATAATCAAAAACTTTTTCTTCATCAATACCTTTAACATAAATCGCTATGTCAATATCTCTGAAAGAGGGATCTGCCAAAAAAGAGCCATGGAGAAAAGAAAAAACGACCTCTTCTTTTTTTAAGAGAACTTTTTTAATATCATCAATAATATCTTGTCTTTCATCTTTTGGGATTAATAAATAATCACTCATATTTTTATAATGACACAAAATCAACAAACATACAACTATGTTTAATCTGTAATTGTTAGGAAAGTTCCATATAGTGTAGTACCCGGGGAACCGGTAACTTGCGCGTGGGATGTGGCTGTTACACCGTGGGATTCTTTCGCGTTTATACCAAGGCGAAAGTTTCCACCAACAGTAGCGCTAGAATTAAGATGCGCCTTAACCGTTAAAGTCTTGACCTCGTCAACAGGAATGACCCAGGCAATATACAGATACATTTCATCGGAAGAACTACACGGAACGCAGGCAAGCCCCAAACGAGTATCTCCATCCCAAATACTTACAGAGTTTAAATCATCTCTATCGGTTCCTGTAAAGGTCACGGGGATAAAATCAATATAGATATCTTCGCTGGCCGCGGATATGTCAAACTTGCCGGCGACAACAACCTCTCCCTGCGAAGCGCTGGCAGACACAGGACTAGAAGATGCCACGGACGCTAAAAATGCATTAGGGAAAATAATACTTATTTTGGGACCGGTTTCAACTTTCGTTTTGTCCACTATGGCTGTACTACTGGACGTAAGACCAACTGCAGATACATTCGATAATGTCCATCTGTAAAAAGGTGATTCCATTGTCCAAGAAGCAATATTGCATTTCAGTTCTAGCGTCTTGCTACCTCCCTTAGAAACAACTAATGGCGAGCTAAGACTAAAAGTTTGAACCCCACTACCAGATGGAACCAATCCGGTAGTGTTCAGTTTTGTTGTATTTTCATATAAATAACAACCAGACAAAGATGTTTGATATCCATTATCTTCGTATTTAATGTCTATCGAAGATACCTTAATATTCTCAGAGGCCTTTGCTGCGTCTAAAACATATTTACCAAATATAAAATTAGCCGTTCCAGCAGGGGCAACACCGTCGGGAATATACGTTGTGGAAATCTCCAATTCAGGATGTGTCGCAACAATACTGAAAGTAGCGCTACTTATACAATTTTGTGTTTTATTTTTTGTCTGAAACTGATAATAGCAAACTTTTATGTAATAAGATCCGTCAGATAAATTTTCGGACGGAGTATAGGAAAAAGATGTTGATTTTTCAGTTAAATTGATAACGCCAGACGAAAACGCGCTTTCCGATGAACCAATCAGTGTATATAAAGAAGAAGCGCCCTGAGAAACAAGCCACACATTCACGAAGGCCTGCGAAAGTCCGGAACTGTTCACCCATTTAACAAAATAGTCATTTTTTCTTACCAAGATGTCTCCAGCAACCGGTTCATAAACACCTGATGATACTTTGGGAGGCACAACGACACCGCAAATTTCTTTTATCCTCGCTCTCGTTTTGGGACCTGCCGATCCATAACCAGTAGTACTAGGCAAACCAGAAGAAACCACACTGTACTTGGCCTGCCATCTCTGTACGGCTTTCTCTGTCAACTGCCCGTAGTATCCTGTTATTAATCCTTCCGGATAAACCGAAGAATCTTGAGCTAAAAATTTCTGTAGCGCAGTAACCTGGTTTCCTGTACCAGAATCTTTAAGACCTCTATATAAATCGTATGTTAAGGTTGGGCAAGAAGAAGGTGTTGAAGCCGGCGTTGATTGCAAGGAACCAAGCTGTGTCTGTATTAATTGCATTTGCGCAAGCATGGAAGTAATCTGCGCCTGTAATTCTGACACGGTCGTGGCGTAAGAAAAAGACGGCCATAACATCAAACAAAAAATTAAAAACGGCGCATATTTGTAAGAATTTTTCATATATTTATTTTTTACTCTATTAATTCCGGTTGAAAAAAATTATTTAATTTTGTTTTATTTTGTTTTACTTCTATTATATTACCTTCTTTTAGAATAATCTCCAGTACAATACCTTCCATTGTTTCTTCTGAAAAATTTTGGTCAAAAATAAAGTTACCTAAACTATAAGCAATAATTCCGTCTTTATAATTTTCGATCTCCTGAACAATGTGAGGATGATGTCCAATAACAATTTTTGCGCCATTATCAATCGCCTCGCGAGCCAATCTTTTTTGACGACTATTTGAAACTTCCTCATATTCCTCACCAAAATGAAAAGAGACAACCAGAACATCTATTTTTTGAGAAGCATCTTTAATTAAAGAAAGGTAATCATCGCTTGTTGTCAAAATACCCGCGCCGTCTTCAGACACCCTCATCCATTCAGGCCCAACATCACTAAATCCCAAAAAACCAAATTTTACCCCATTTTTTTCTATTGTTTTCAAACTAGTCGCATTCTTTTTATTTAAACCGCCACCGACAGGTAAAATTTCTTCTTTTTTTAGTTTTAAAATACTATCCTTAAAAGCATCCTTTCCCCAGTCGCCAGCATGGTTGTTGGCCACAGAAAAAATGTCAAAACCCGCCTCTTTTAGGGCAGTCAAAGAATCCGGCAGAAAACGAAATGAATGCAAATTGCCAATGTCCTCCCCGCTATCAGATACCGGACCTTCCAGATTGCCAAAAGAAATATCCGCATTCTTTATAAAATCAATTTTCTCAAACAAAAAAGAAAAATCTCCCCCGGCATTATTCTCAACAGATTTCTCCACTCCTCGCCCAAGCATAATATCCCCAACAAAAAGAAGTGAGGTACTTTTACTGTCAACATTAACAGCAGAATAAACAAGAGCTGGAGCGCTATATATGAACAATTCGTCGCTTTTTGTAAAACCCCAAACACCATTTACCAAACTAAAAAAAGCAAGCGGAATGAAAAAGCCAAAAGATAAAGACAAAAATGTCCAAAAAGAATATCTTATGCGTTTATTAAAATAAAATTTTAACATTTTGTCTATTTGAAAAATACTTTATTGCCAAAACGCAAATCTATATACTCAAAATTTTCATTGCTTTTTGAAATTGTATTCTCTAAAAGAGCTATAAAATTATCATACATCAAATTCCAATCACTTTTAATATCCAAAATTAAATACCGCCCATCAGTTGAATAGAATTCGCAACCATCTTCCTCCTTTAGGCGAATCTTTTCCACTAATAAAAACTGTTCTAGACCCTTTGCAAAATCAAGTATTTCTTGAAAAACTTCTTCATTGATTAACAATTTTTTTTCTCCTAATTTTGTCCCATATTTTCTATCATCAAAAAATTTTAAAAAAACACCAGATGAAAAAACGGGCGCTTTTTCAAATAGAACACCGCTCTTGTCCGCAAAAAAACAACTTTCATTTTCTTCACCATCCCAACACAAAAGAGCAACCGGTTTTCTTTCGCTAATTTTGATTAAAACATTTGAATCTAAGTTTTTTTCAATTTTTATTTCATCAATCCTGCCAAATTGTTCCATTAAAATGTCTTTCGCTTTTTCAGACGGAAAAGAGAATACGCGATTTTGGGGGAAAACATTCAAAATTTTTGCTTCCAATATTGATTCAACTTTTTCACGTAATTCTTGCTCCGACAAAACAAAAGTTCCTTCTATTGAAACCTGTTTGATTTTCAAATTATCAATAGAAAAAATCCCAAAAACTCCACCCGCCAACAATAAAAGCAACAAAAAAAAGACAAAAGAAACCCGAAAGACCACTCTTCTTCTTTTGATACGCCTGGAAGATGATAGAATATCGCGAGACATAAAAAATTAACCTAGACAATTATGTCTTTATTAAGATACTTTTGTAAAACCTCGGGAATACGAACGGAACCGTCTTTTTGTTGGTTGTTTTCCAAAAGTGAAATTAATATGCGAGGAGTTGCAATGACGGTGTTGTTTAAAGTATGAGCAAAACGTATCTTTCCTTCCTCATCTTTATAGCGAATATTAAGTCGTCTTGCTTGAAAATCATGATAATAAGAAGATGAGTGCGATTCGCGATATCTTTTTTCACTCGGCACCCAAACTTCTATGTCATAAGTTTTAACATGAGCCCTACCAATGTCTCCACCACAATTCACAACCATCCTGTACGGCAGACCAAGTTTTTGTAACAAAGACTCTGAATTTTGTGTAATTTCCTCGTGCCACTTAACAGATTCTTGATGATCTGCCTTGCAAAGAATAAACTGCTCAACTTTAAAAAATTCATGCACGCGATAAAATCCTTTCGTGTCTTTTCCATGGCTACCCGCTTCTCTTCTATAACATGGGGAAAAGCCAACATATTTTTTAGGCAAATCTTCTTCTTTTAAAACCTCGTCGGCAAAAAAACCAGTAAACGGAATCTCTGCAGTCGCTGATAAATATAAATCGTCTTGCGTTTTGTAGATATCTTCCTGCCCGTGAGGCAAATGCCCCGTGCCAAAAAGATTTCGTTCGCGCGCCAAAGCTGGCACTAAAAACGGCTGAAATCCCCTTTTTACCCATTCCTCAATACCGAACTGCCATAGTGCCATAGAAAGTTGAGCTGCCTCGTTTTTCAAAAAATAACCGCGGAAACCGGAAACTTTAACGCCCCGCTCAAAATCAACCAAATCTAAATTTTTCATAATTTCCAAACAACTTTTCGG
>JAHISW010000089.1 GCA_018817995.1 Patescibacteria group bacterium
ATCAGGCGTAGGTTCTCCCGGAAACGAAACAGAGTATTTTGGTTCTCTGACTGAAAAAGCTGTTCAAAAATTCCAGGAAAAACATGGCATAGCCAAGAAGGGTGATTCCGGCTACGGTTATGTTGGGCCTAAGACTCGGGCTAAAATAGCCGAAGTATTCAGCGGACAAACGCAAACCCAAACTCAGACTCAATCTCAAACAGAAACACTGCAGGCTCAAATTCAGCAAATGCTTCAACAAGTGGAAGCTTTGCAGGCGCAGTTGAACGCAATATAGTAAAAATTTGTGAGGTTTTGTGGTAAAATAATTTTATGAATATGAATAAAAAATCTTTTATTATTTTAGCAATCGTTTTGATTGTCGTCGTTGCCATGGCAGTTGGTTATTGCTATTATCAAAAAGTAAAAAAGGAAACGACTAGTGCTGATGCTATAGAACAAGCCAGTAACGTGACCGAAAATTTGGGTCAGCAGGCCAGCCAGGGGGTTTTGCCTTCTATTGATCCGCAATCCAATCCCATGGAAAACGCGCCTGACACAAATCCCATGTCCAAAACCAATCCTTTTTCTGGTATAAAAACTAATCCATTTTAATAGCATTATGATGAATAAAAAATATTTTTTCGCGTTGGCAACGGTAACTGTTTTGGGCGGGGCTTTAATCGTTTTTGCTTCACCTTCTAATATTCAGTATCCGGTTGAAGAGCTGGACAATTGCGCCAGCGAAACTGCTTGTCGGGTCTATTGTGATGTTTCCGCCAACACGGAAGCCTGCCTTAATTTTGCCGAAAAAAATAATTTGATGACAACCAAAGAAATTCAAAAGGCCAGAAAATTTAAAGATATGGGTACTGGTCCGGGTGGGTGCAAAACCGATGTTGAATGCGAAACCTATTGCGACTCTGTTGAGCATATGGATGAGTGCATATCTTTCGCGGAAAAGAACGGACTAATGCCAGCCGAAGAATTGGAAGAGGCTAAAAAAGTTCAGACCGCCAAAAACCGCGGGGTAAAAATGCCCGCTTGTGGTAGTAAGAAACAATGTGATTTATATTGCTCTGAGGCATCGCATATGGAAGAATGCATAATTTTTGCTCGGGAAGCCGGTCTTATGTCGCCTCAAGAATTGGAAGAATCGGAGAAAGTTTTGGCCGCTATTAAAGCTGGGGCCACTCCGCCTCCTTGCGGGGGGAAAAAAGAATGCGATATTTATTGTTCGCAGGAAGAACATTTTGACGCTTGTTTAGATTTTGCTTTGGCTGCCGGATTTATGGACCCCAAAGACGCGGAGATGGCCAGGAAGACAGGAGGGAAGGGTCCGGGCGGATGTCGTGGTGAAGAAGAATGCGATGCTTTTTGCGAACAGGAGGGTAATATGGAAATTTGCGGTCAATTTGCTTACGACAACGGGATGGTGACCAAAGAAGAATTTGAAATGATGAAAAAGACCAAGGGAAAGGGTCCGGGTGGGTGTAAAAGCATAGAAGAGTGCGATAATTTTTGCAATAATCCGGATAATCAAGAAACTTGTTTTAATTTTGCCAAAGAAAACGGCATGATATCAGAGAAGGAGATTCAACAGATGGAAGAAGGCAAGCAGCAGTTTAACAATATGCAGCCAGGAGACGAAGAACACGGGTTTGCGCCCGGCACAGGTCCTGATTCAATGGGGAAACCTCCATGCGAGGGAGATGAGTGCCAGCAGATGCCACAAGAATATGAGCCCGGCACAGGTCCGGATTCTATGATGAATAAGCCTCCATGCGAGGGAGATGAGTGCCAGCAGATGCCACCGCCACCTCCACCGGTAGAGCCGATAGAACAACAACCCATATCTTTCACTTTTGATTTGCTTTTAGGAGCGATTTTGATGCCTTTTGTTCAGATTTTTCAGTAGACATGGTATCAGATGTAAAATTACTATTTTTTCTCAACAACCTTGTCGGCAAGTCTCAGATTTTTGACGCTCTCGTTGTTTTTTTCGCTTCGTATTTGCAGTATTTTCTTATTGTTGTTTTTTGTTTGCTTCTGTATTTTTGGGCTTACACTAAGAGAGAAAAATTTTATTTGTTTGGGATAACTGTTGTTTCGGCTATTGTTGCCCGTTTCGGCATAACAGAAATTATTAGATTTTTTTACCATCGCCCACGTCCGTTTCTTGTTTACCAATTAAACCAGCTTATGTCGAACAACAACTGGTCTTTTCCTTCCGGACATTCAGCTTTTTTTTTCGCGATGGCGACGGCAATTTATCTTTACAACAAGAAGTGGGGTATTGGATTTTTTATTGCCACTATTTTGATGAATATCAGCCGAGTTATCGCAGGGGTACATTATCCTTCGGACATTTTGGGTGGGATGGTTGTCGGTGTCGCGGTCGCTTGCGCTGTTTTTTATCTATTCCGCACAAAACTTAAACATTGCAAGGTAGGGTTTTCTTTGTTACTATCACTGTGGATCCCCCTCAGAGGGGTGGGTATTGGATTTTAACCAAAAACAAAAAGGAGATCATTGACATGAAAAAGAGAGTAGCTGTTTGTGTTTTGGCGTTGTTTGCAATTGTTGTTTTGGCAACTCCGGCTGTTGGAGCAGATAGGATTTTTTCAATTACGCTAACAGGAGAGGGCGAGGTTTGTGCTGTTCCAGACAAAGCAGAAATTTTTATTCGTATTAATGGTATGGCTCAAACACAAAAGCTTGCAGTAGAAGCGCAAGCAGAGAGAATGCATAGTGTTATGGATTTTCTACGAAAGAGAAATGTTCCTTCTAAAGATATGTCTACATTGAATTATTTATGCGGTCCGCGTTATGAATATGACAAATCACAGCAGAAAAGAATTTTGGTGGAATATGTTGCATCGCAGAATTTGAAAATTCGCATCTCTAAAGATGCAGTTGGCGCAATAATTGATGGGGTTTCAATTTGGGCATTTGTTGAGAATATTACCTTTGTGGTGAGTAATCAAAAAGAATTATTCGAAAAAGCAATTGCTCTTGCTATTGAAGATGCCAAGTCCAAGGCGAGGAAACGTGCAAGCGCATTGGGTATTAAGTTAGGAGCGGTTATTGGTTATCAAGAGAATCTTAACCATCCATTACAACGTGGCATGCGTAATGAAATGTCTTCTTTATCCGACAGGGGAAGCTCTGTACCGACGATACCCGTAGGTGAGAATGAAATTCGAGCGACAGTCTCTATCACATATGAAATAATTGTTTTAAGAAAAAATTAAAATATAAAGCCACCCTCTCTTAGTGGGGTGGTTTTTTATTTTAAACTTGCTCTTTTTCTTTTGAAAATGTAACATTAAATACATTATTGGAGTGAATATTTTTTAAAATAAATTATGAAAAAATATATAATTTTAGGATTGTTTGTGGCGATGCTGATGGTTTCAGTTGGTGTAGTATTAGCCGCTAAGCCCGACACAGCGCCAAGGGGTCTTACAAAAGTAACAATGCCTTCTCATGCCGTTGAAGTTGCGCCCGGTGTTTTTAGTTTAGGCACAGCGATGAATAACGGAAAGGTTGTTGAAGGGTATGCATTTGTGCATTACAAGAAAGGTTATCAGCGTCCGGAAGGTAAAGGCGGAAAAGCGCCAAAAGGCGATAGTCAATGTTATGGGTTTTTATCAAAAGGAGCGAAGTGGAAGACGGTTGAACCTTATATTGTTGACCCAACGAATACGAGGGGACTGGATGGAACTTTTATAAAAGACAATATGATGTCTAATATTGCCAAATGGGAGAGTGCTTCTGGTAAAAATATTCTTGGAGATGAAGTTGCAGGGATTGTTGACGGAGCGGACACGGTTAGCCCAGACAATAAAAACGAAGTTTATTTTGCAGACATTGATAGTCAAGGCGCCATTGGCGTAACAATTATATGGGGTATTTTTGGCGGTCCGCCACAAGGGAGAGAATTAGTGGAATGGGACATGATATTTGATGATGTGGATTTTGACTGGTCTATGGTCGGAGAAGCGGGCAAGATGGATTTTGAAAATATTGCTACTCACGAGCTTGGTCACAGTGTGGGAATGGGAGACCTTTATACAGATGAATGTTCCGAGCAAACAATGTATGGTTACGCTGATTACGGAGAAACAAAGAAAGGGACGCTAGAAGCGGGTGATATTACAGGAATTCAAGAATTATACAAATAATTCAACTTCAAATTCTGTATATAAAAATAGCGGTCGCTAGAGTTATATATTTGTGAACAAAAAACTTGAATTAGTTTTAGTAAGTTTTTTGGCTCTTTTTCTGGAGCTGGTTTTTATCCGTTGGTTCCCCGCGCATCTATTTTCTTTGGCGTTTTTTTCCAACGTTGTTTTAATTGCTTCTTTTTTGGGGTTGGGTTTGGGTTTTTTAATTTCTCGCAATAAGCGGGATTTTTTTAATTTCTTCCCTTTAATTTTATTTGGAATTACGGCAGTCGTTTTATTTTTGAGAAATATTCAAGTGGATGTTCCCGTGGATGCCCAAACTTGGATTTGGAGTTATTATTCTGCGAATAAAATTCAAGGCATTTCATTTTTTAAACTGTCCATAACCCAGTTAATCAGTTTGATTTTTATTTTGACCTCGGCGACATTTATTCCGATTGGACAAAAGATAGGCAAACTTATGCGCGACTTTAATCCGCTTCCGGCCTACACTCTGAATATTTTTGGCAGTTTATTGGGTGTTGTCGGTTTTGCCATGCTTTCCTTTTTAAGATTGCCGGCTTTTGTTTGGTTTTTTGTGGCAGGGGTGGTTATCGTTTTTTTGAATATAAAAAAGAGGCGCCTTGTCTTAAATATTTTTCTTTTGTTAACTGTTGTTGGGGTTGTCGGGTATGTTGAGAGGGATACTGTATGGTCTTCTTACTATTCTATAAACACGCAAAAGGCGGATGACGGCGGGATTTTTGTTTTTGTAAACCAGCTTTTTCATCAAAAAGCCATAAATTTTGATATTGAAGAACGCGCGAAAGAGAAGTACATGTTGCCTTATTCATTTTTTAATCCCAAAAAAGTATTGATTGTCGGCTCCGGGACGGGAAATGATGTTTGGATTGCGAGAGAAGCGGGAGTTGAACAAATAGACGCGGTTGAGATTGACCCAACTATCCTAAAAATCGGGCATCCCCAAAATCCTTATGAAAGCGACAATGTGAGAGTGTTTGTAGACGACGCGCGTTCTTTTATGCATAAAAAAAGTAATGCCGGGAAATATGATATGGTTGTTTACGGTACACTAGATTCTCATGCTTCATTGTCCATGACATCTTCAATAAGGCTGGATAATTATATGTATACTAAAGAGGCATTGGAAGAGGCAAAGGGGCTACTCACGGACGGTGGGGTAGTAGTTCTCTTGTTTTCTGTTGGCGACAATTGGTTGGCTCAAAAACTTTTGGGTTTGACTGGGGAGGTTTTTGGTTATGGAAATTTGCGTTATCTTGCTTCGGATTCTTATCTCTTTAATTTGATGATAATTGCCGGGCCGGGGCTTCAAAACGCGCTTTTAGATAATCCGGAACTTTCGGGGACTTTATTGCTTGCCCCCGCCGACTTATCAGCATCCGTTCCGACGGACGATTGGCCTTACCTATATTTAAAAAATCGCCAGATTCCAAGACTCTATTCATTGGTTCTTCTTATAATGTTGGGCATTTCTGGTATTGCGGTATTTTCTTTTTCTCCGGCTAAAAATTTTAGAATAGACCCGGTATTCTTTTTGTTGGGCGCCGGTTTTTTGCTTTTGGAAACAAAAAGTGTAACGACCTTCTCTTTGCTTTTCGGTTCCACATGGGTGGTTAATGCCGTGGTGTTTTCTTCTATCCTGGCAATTGCGTTATTTGCCAATAATTTGGTTATGAAAATTCAGTTTAAAAATCCGCGATTACTTTTTGTAGGATTAATTTTATCTTTAATTTTTTTGTATTTTTTCCCGGTAAATAGTTTGCTGGGATTAAATATGTTTGCAAAAATTTTAATTTCAGGTTTTTTTGTGGCTTTGCCAATTTTCTTTTCTTCTTTCATATTTGCCATGTTTATAAAGCGCGTTCAGGACATTGGCATTTCGATGGGGTCCAACTTGTTGGGAGCGGTGACGGGAGGATTTTTTGAATATTCTTCTATGATTTGGGGGCTAAATACGCTCTATATTATTGCTCTGGTTTGTTATTTGTTTGCGGTGTTCTTATATATCTACAACAAAAGAGGTTCCTAATTTTATACACCGTGGCATATTTAAAGGCATCTGTTGGATATC
>JAHISW010000090.1 GCA_018817995.1 Patescibacteria group bacterium
ATAACTTTTATGCGGACTCCGGCATCCGGATACAAAGAAACAAAAACAAAATAGTTAACGCTTTTCAATCTCTTTTCCCAGCGAGAATTAATCTTTTGCCTTACCATCATTTTTCTTTCATCATATTCCTGTAGCGTCGTGCTTTTCCTGATAATTTCAACTACCTTGGGCAGTAATCTTAAACGAGCATACTGCTCTATGTCTGAACGTCCTCGGTTCCATGTTCTGTTCAAAATATGATTAAATCCCTTGTCGTTAAAATGAACTTTTTCTTTTAAATAAGCGCAATAAACCTCGCTAATCTCGGAATAAAATTTCCTAGATTCTTCTTTTGTTTTTATAAGTTTTTCTCTATCTACGGCCATAATTTTTTAAAACCTCAAATATTTATCCCAGTATTTATAAAGTTCTTTAGTGGCTTCTAAATCGCCGACATTATACTTGGCGATTTCCAAGAATTTTTTGTCTTTAAACAATGGCCCCACGTCGTCGCCAGTGATGCCTTCTGATTTGGGACTTTTTATACCGAATGCCCGACTCCACAAGTGAAGACTGCCTTTTCTTCTGACAGCGCCGTAAAAGGTCAATTGGTCTAGTAAATCAATATGGCTGGCTCCGGCTACCTGCTGATACAAATACCGGCCTCGCATTAAATCTTTTGACGGCCGGACCCCATGGATAGCCGAGCGAATCATTAAAAACGGCACATCAAAAGTACGGCCGTTGAAACTTACAAATTCATCATAATGTTTGGCTCCGTTCCAGAAATTCTCCAGCATTTCTTTTTCGGTCATCGGCTTAAACACAACGCCGTTTTCTTCTGATTCGCTTAATCCGACACCCGGCGCTTGGAAACAAACAACGGCTTTGTCTTTTTCATAATCCAAAATCCCAATGGCCACAATTCCGCCAGTTAAAGCCGAAAATCCAAGCCCATTTTTCAAATCTTCCAAAAGTTTTTTATACTCATCGTCATCATTGGCTTCCTTTCTAATCCACCGCGTCAAAACATCCTGGGTGGTCTCATCCAATTCGTCAAAATCCTCTCCAATTGTTTCAATGTCAAATATTAGTTTCGGCATAATTTATTTTATTGATCCTGCTTTATTTTGTTCCAAATATTCTAAAACGTCCTTCTTATTAAAACGAATACTTCGCCCAACTTTACAAAAAGGTATCTTTCTTCCTTCCCTTAAGCGATCTATAGTTTTTTCAGAAATTTTTAATAACTTTGCTAATTCCTTCCGAGTTAATAATTCTGGCATTTCCATGCAAGTTAAACCTTTGCAGGATTTTGAACCCTTGGGATAAACAAACTTTTATCAAAAAATAGCACTTCCTTTCCTTCTTTCGGTCTGTGCGCTTGATGAAAAATAGAATATTCTATTTTTTTAAAACCTTTGTATAAATCCTTAACTTCTGAAATATTGTCATAAGAAATTATCCATCTAGAGTTTTTAATTTTTTTTATTTCGCTGCTCACACCCTCGTGATCCTCATGACTATAATGGTTCATATATAACGAATGGCCTTTTAAATAATAAGGCGGATCAAAATAAAAAATAGTATTTTTATCCTTTTTGATTTTTTTAACCAAATCTAATGCATCCATATTTTCTAAATGAATATTTTTTTTGTACGTAGCAACAAGTCTTATCCTACTAATTAACTCTTCTTTATTAAAACGACTGTTAATCTTATATTTTCCGTTTTGGGAAATACCGCCAATTATTCCACCATCAATAATTCCAGAATAATTTGTTCTATTTAAGAAAAAAGTTGAGAAACCAAGTTTTAGCAAGTCTTTTTCGTTATCCTTATCCTTTTGCACTTTTTTTTGTTTTTTCCAACTCTCGACAGAAATTTCCGTATTTTTGATTTTTCTACAAAACCCATCCGTATCGTTTAATGCAGAGTACCAAAATGCATAAATGGCTCTGTCGTAATCATTGATAGTAACTTTCTCTACATATCCATTGAAAAGCAGATGCAAAGCAACAGAGGCACCCCCAGCGTATGGTTCAATATAGTGCCCATTGACATCATTCTCTTTGCATATTAAAGCAATGAATTTTGATAATTTGTTTTTACCCCCCGGATATCTTAATGGTGAACAAAATTTCATGTCTTTCTTTTTTGTTTTTTATTTTTTGAAATTTCTTCCCAAAGTATTTCAAAAAACTCTTGCAAATTATTCCACTTAGTTTTTAAACTTGAGGATTCAGGTTCTATCGTTGTGGAATGCACATATTCATGGAATCTTTGAATATGAAGAATATCTTTTGTTTTACTACTAGAAACAGTTCTAATCGGGGATAGTTGATTGGAATCAGCAATTTTATTTTTTTCCATGTATTTAGTAACCGCATCTATTTTTTGATTTATCGTTGCGTTTTGCGGTAAGAGTTTTCCAATTTTTTTACTTAAATAATAATCGAGGCTAACCTCTAGGAAAACTCTAAACAAAACACCAACAGCATTAGGCGTAGCCTTTAATGAACCGTCTAATAATAAATCGTCACGTAATTCTCTATAAATATTATTAATCTTGTCTTTGTCTATTTCCAAAATACACTCTTTTGGAATAAGAGTTTTTCTGCTCGTTGATTTTGGAAAGCTTTTTTTAATTTGAACACCCCTTTTTTGGACATAACCCTTCGGAGAAACAATCGTTGCTGTTTTTGTAAACTTAGGCTTATCACTAAAAAGTTCTTCCATAAATTTAATCGAATCCGGCACATGATACACCTCCTTCACGGCAACATTATCAGCAATGATCTTATTAAACAACTGGTCTAGACGTTTAATTATTTCTTTTTTGGGTGCAACCAAAATGATTTTACCATTTCTTATATCTATACCAAGATAAGAACGGGATTCTGGATTTGATAAAATTCGATTTACTGTGGATATTTTTAACGTTTTGGTCTTAAGTTTGTGTTTAGTTTCATGTTCAAATAAATTTATGATCTGCACAGCCGGAGATATTTTACCACCAAATTTATAATCAAACCTGTCTTTGCTCGCTGGCTCCCACGGATCTTGTCCTATCCCCTTATTTTTTCCAGTATGATCTAACCTAATCCATTCAGCAGCTTCTACTTCGTTTTTATAAACAAAACAATTAACTTCATCGGGGATAGAACCTTTCCCCTTTGATATTTTGGAAAATCTAACCCTTAAAGAGCTATCCTTTATCAAAGATGGATTTTGTAAACACTTAATAGCAGTAGCCCTCCTGTTACCATCAAGAATTAAAAAAAGATTTTTTTTAATTTCTAAAATTCTGGAGTCTTTTGCTTGGTCCAAGCCATGTTCAAATATATGATTTGCCAAATTAAAGATTTCTGCGCCCTTTTCTTCCAACATCAAATTAATGGCTTCTCCTTGATTATCAACTGGATCAAAACGATAATTCTCTGGATTTACGATCAAATTTTTAATATTTATATCTTTTTTCATAATTAAAATTTATTTTTTACTCTCCCCAAAGTTTAATCGCCTCAGCAAAAGATCGAGGTTTGTGTTTCAATTTATCCCAATCTTCTTGCTTAACATACATCATTTTATAAACCGCTTTCTTTTGCACGGCGTTTACATCTTCGCACCACTTTCTTAACCGCTCAATTTTAAGCGGATCATCTAAATCTTCTCTTCCCTTTGTTTCTACAATATAAACTTCCTTTTCGGAAACCTTAACTACAAAATCAGGATAAAAATTAGAAATATCGCCATCGGCATTTTGATAATCAATTCTGAAATAAATAGCAAAGTAATTCTTTATATAAGAGATTATGTCTTCTGCGTCATCCAAAAAACTCGCAAACTCAAGCTCAAGATGACTATCACCAATTATTTTATTAAACACACTCTTTTTCGGCACAAGATATCCTTGGTCTTTTACAACAAATGGACGGCTCTTGCTCACTTTTATGTAATCACGGATCTCAGCTTCGCCCTTGTCCAAAACAGTAAGCTCGTTTATTTTCTTTTTGAATGTTCCTATTATTGTCTTACTGGCTTCAAGTTCTGAAAGATTGCGCAAGGAGTTCAAATTCTCCAAATCTATTTTTTCGCCAAACAAATAATTTTGAATAAAATCTTTTACTTTTTCATACAAAACGTCGTACCCGCTTATCAACCTGAGTTCTTTCATAATGCTCCGAGTAAAATAACCTATTACACTTTGATAATTAGGAATAAAATTACTATCAAACTCTGTTTTGTGTGTAATTTCATCTGTTGTTATGTCACGAAATACAATCTCTCTTTTTTCTTCATCAGAAAATTCTTGAATTTTAATCTTTTTGTGGTCAAACTTATCAACTTTTAATTCCGAAAGGTTTTTGTACTCACGGTATATTCGAGGTGTAAGTACGGGAATTTCTATATCAAGCTTATCAATATCTTTTTTAACATTTTCTTTATCAACCTCAACAACAAGGGGAGATTTTGGCCCAGTTCCTTCTCCCATCTTACGTTTTTCAAGTTCAACACCTTCGCTTTTAATAGATTCTACAAAGTCCATAAATGCATCTGTTCCAACAACGCTCACATATTCTGGAACATCGGGCACATTATACATTCTTCTCAAGCCCCTTCCTAAGGTTTGTTCAGGTAAAATATTGCTTTGTGCCGTATACGCTCGTAAACCAACAATTGTAGTAACATTTTTAACATCCCAACCCTCTTTAAGCATGAGGACTGAAACAATCGCCTTGTGAGGACTTTCTGATTTATCTATGCTGTTAGCCGATTTGCGCAGTTTCTTTAATTCTTCTTCTTTTTTGCCAGTAACACTTTCTGAAATTTCACCATTATTTTTTGTATGAATGACAAGCACTGAATCCTTTTGAGAAAACTCGGGATACATATTCTGTAAATATGCTGCTACTTCATCGCAATTTCTTGTGTCATCTGTCATAACGAACAACACCGCTTTTTTGCCAAGCTTTATGTGTTCTTCGTAAACCTTTTTCCATTCCAAATATCCTAAATGTATATAATCCTTATATTTTTCAGAGAAAGTTGAACTTTGGTGTTCTTGTAATTTTGCGCGGCTTGCTGAATCTGGCAAAACGGGATGCTTAACAACATTTTGGTAAATAGCCTCAACTAAAGGATAGTCGCTTATGGTTTGGACAAAAATTGCTCCATTATTATGCTTTGGTGTTGCGGTAACATCAATTTGCAAAGACAAAGCACCGCCTTTCATTTTTAAACGATTGTGAATATCTTCAATTGATTTAAACCATGCCATTCGAGGATCATGAATATGATGCGCTTCATCATTTAAAATAATTAGCTCATCAACATCACGAACAATTTGTCCTAGATCTATTTTTGATTCATTTGTGGCACCCACTGGTTTCTTTCCAAGGAAATAATCTGCAGTATTTTCATCATTAAAATTTGGCGTTGAATTATTACCTTCATAAACTCTGTGAATATTGGTCAAAAAAATATTCCCCGTTTTTTTAACAACGCCGATATCATCTTGAATATGAAGAGTCAATTGAAAATCGTCTCGCCAATTTTTTCCTCCAAACCCATTTTCCGGTAAAACTGGGTCTTCAAAAAATATTCTCAATCCATCAAAATCTGATCTAATACGATCTAATACAATAATGTTAGGAGTAATAATTAAAAAATTTCTAGCAAGTTTAGAATCTTCTTCGTAAAGCTTGTGAAAATAACACCAGGTAAGAACCAGGCTCAAAACCTTTGTTTTACCGCTTCCAGTTGCCATCTTGATAACAA
>JAHISW010000091.1 GCA_018817995.1 Patescibacteria group bacterium
AACGTTTGAGGTTGTTTGGCGGTTGGAGCAGAACGAAGAAGTCTTGGAAGGGGCGCAAAAAGCGCGAGCACTTGAAATCCCTTGTCCGAGTCACGACAATCCGTTTTTAGTTTTTCCGAAAAATATACGTCGGGATTTACTTGAACAGATTTTGTCCGATGCTGACTCGGAAATTCGGCAAAAAATTTTAGAAAGCAAAGAATACGAATGGCTTTTGAAGGGGTCATGTTGCCCGATTTGCAAGGGGGTTTTTTATGCTCTGCTTGATAAATTTGAAAGCTTTGGTCATGTTCAGAAAACTATCTTCGCGCGCACTGTTAAGTTTGACCGCATTTTAGGTGAAGGTATCAGTGTTTTTAGCCCGGGTGATAGTTTGTCCCGCCAGAGAGTCTTAACCGACAAGGGGTTACAAGAAAGACTAGACGATTTTTTCAGCTCAAGTAATAGGGTGCGATATTTGTTTTCTCGATTTGCTAAAACTAATGAGGGTGTTTACGCGCTTATGGATGTTAGGGGCGAAAACACAAATAGGTTGACGGAGCTGCATGGAATTGTTAGTGAGGGGTATCATAAAATTGACGAATGTGTGGAAGAGCCGGTAAAGTCGCTATTTTTGGTAGTGGCGAATCCGGGAGATATTGTTGTTGGGAAGAAATCAGAAAAAACAAAGGGTTCAGCTTTAGACCGGAAGGGGAGGGGTTTGGTGGTTGACCAGGCTTTTGTTGACCGGCTTGGTTTCATTCTTACTCCTTACGTTACCGAGGTTAGCGTTGAAGTTGATATTTACAGAAGCGCTTTCGGTAGTGACATTCAAAAGCTTTTTCTTCCGGGCATGCTTGAGAATTTTGCGAGAGTGATTATCTCCTCAAGATTAAATACGGATTCTCCGGCTTTGAAAGAGTGGCTGGGGGATGATTTTGCTAAAAAATATGAAAAATATTGTGACTCCGATGGTTTGTTGTTGAAGATGGCTATTTATAGTGGGAAAAGACCATCTTGGCTTTCTGAGGAGGATGTTAGAAATTTTACCAAAGATATTAGGCAAAAACTAATTTTGAAAGAAGGAGCGGAAGAGGGCAAGAGTGGAATTTCCGGAAGGGACGCCCTGCTTTTTTTTGGAGATTTTTGTTCTCGAATCAAGCCGAAAAGATTAGCGACAATGGCCGATGTGGATAGATTTTTCAGAGATTTGTTTAAGCAAAAAACGGACCTTAAGTTAATAATTCCTCCCAAATTTTTGGACTCTTTAACGAAATGGTATAACTATATGGTTATCCAGCAGATTAAAGAAAGTTTGTATGATTATAATGAACAACACATTCGTAATGATATTGTGCATTATATTTTTGCTACTAGCCAAGATTTGGGTCAGAGAGTTGTTTGTCCATACACCAAAGAAGTTTTGGAGATTACGGAAGATTTTCTTAGAACAGTGGAAGACCATTTCTTGTTTGGTGACATATCTGATGACGATAGAAAATATGCGCGCAAAGACACGATGGAAGAGTACGCCCGCCTTCTTGCTCAAGAAGGGGCGGAATTGAATGTCCAAAAAACCGAAGTCTTCGAGAGTTTTTATCAAACTTATATTTTCCAACTGAAAGAAGGGGCATTAAACCCATTCTTAAAAAACAACAGCTTTAAGGATGCCATAAAGTCCTACGGGACTTTACCTTTTGAAATTTTTGACAAGAAAATTAAGAGCAGTGTTTCGTTGATGATGAGTAAACTCTGCGAATTGTATGACTATACGGAACAAGGCGCTAAAGAAGTTTGTATTTACATTCTTGATAACGATATCATTTCAAAATTTGAGAAATAAATAAAAATCAAAATCCGGATTGAATAATCCGGATTTTTTGTTTATAGTAAGATTGTTTCATGGCTGTTTCTTATCTTAAAATTGGACGGGCTTCTGAGCTGTCTGGAAAAGACAGGGTTGTTTATCGTTTGCTGGAGATATTGCCCGGTTTCTTAAGTTGGGGGACGATATTGGGTGTAATTTTTTTGTCATGGTTGGCGCCGGTTTGGGTGGCCGTTTTTATTATTGCCTTCGATGTTTATTGGCTTGTTAAGACGGCTTATTTGTCTCTACACTTGAGGGCGAACTGGAAACGGATGAAAAAGCACCTGAAGACGGATTGGGGCAAGAGGTTGGAAAATCTAAAATGGGGACATGTGAGACAAATGATAATGCTTCCTTTTTATAAAGAAGATTATGCGGTTATAAAGGAAACTTTGGAAGGTTTAATAAAAACGGATTGGCCGAAGGAGAAAATGATAGTTGTTTTGGCGCGCGAAGAAAGGGCAGGAGAGGAATCCCGTGAAAGCGCGGACAGGATTTATAACGAATACAAAGATAAATTTGGCAATTTTTTGGTGACTGTTCATCCGAAGGATATTGACGGGGAATTAGCGGGGAAGGGTTCAAATATTGCATGGGCGGCAGAAAAGGCTAGAGTTGAAATTCTCAATAAAAATAATATTCCTTACGAAGATGTTTTAGTTTCCGCCTTTGATGTTGACACAAGGGTTTACCCGCAGTATTTTGAATGTCTTACTTGGCATTTTCTGACGGCTGAAAATCCTTTTCGTTCTTCTTTTCAGCCTGTGCCCGTTTTTAATAATAACATTTGGGAAGCTCCTGCCTTGTCGCGTGTTGTTGCCACTTCGGCCACTTTTTGGCAGATGATACAACAAGAACGGCCGGAACGATTGGCAACTTTCTCTTCTCATTCGGTATCTTTCAAGTCTCTTTATGAGGTTGGCTATTGGCAGAAAAATATGGTGTCGGAAGATTCAAGAATTTTTTGGAATTCTTTTCTTCACTTTGGTGGAGACTATCAGGTTGTCCCATTATCCTATCCTGTTTCTATGGATGCCAATCTTGCTGATAATTTTTGGAAAACGGGCGTTAATGTTTACAAGCAGCAGAGAAGGTGGACATGGGGGGTTGAGAACGTGCCGTACTTGCTTTTTGGTTTTCTAAAAAATAAAAAAATATCTTGGAAGAAAAAAATGCGTTTTTCTTTCGTACAGCTGGAAGGTTTTTGGTCTTTGGCGACAAATCCTTTGTTGATTTTTATGCTTGGTTGGCTACCCCTCGTTTTGGGAGGGCAGGAATTTAACACATTGCTTTTATCGTATAATTTGCCTCGTATTACCCGCACACTTATGACCATCGCAATGCTTGGCCTTGTCGGCTCCGCCATTATATCTTGGAAGCTTTTGCCATCTAAACCGGTTAACTACAAACCAAAGAAGAAAGTGTTTATGTTTTTACAATGGATTTTGATACCTGTTACCATTTTGTTTTTCGGAGCTATCCCCGGACTTGATTCCCAAACACGCTTAATGCTGGGCAGGTATATGGGTTTTTGGGTAACGCCGAAATGTAGAAGCGACAGGGCTTGATTTTTTTGATTTAGTGTTTTAGTATTTGTCATAAGATAAGAGAGAAAGATCATTGAAATTCAGAAAAAATGACACGAAAGGATGTGGTTTTGATGTTTGTTTTGAAAAAAATGATTTTTGCTGATATGAGAAAATGGAAGATTGATTTCTGGTCCAAAATTTTGTTGATTATTGAGGAAGAGCGGCTTTTTTTGTCCGAAATTCCCGATTATTTTCTTTTTGAAAACATGAGACTGGAGTATCCGAATTTTTGCAGAAATTTTAAAATCAAAGAGAATGGCGAAGTTTGCCACTTGGATATTCCGCGGGAGAAATTTTGCTGTCTTTTTTGCGCTTGCCCATTTTTCACTTTGGACGACAAAAGAACTAGAATGTCGTGTGGTTCAAACAAAGAGGCTGGCTATAGAGAAGGGAATATTTGGGATTGTTCTGGCTGTTCTTATGTCCATGATGTTGGATGGGTGAGAGAAAACCTAAGTTTTGTTGAAGAAATGATGAAAAGTAAGGAGGGAGAAAAAAATGATTGAAACAAAGGGTGTCGCAGAAATCACAGAGGAGATCTTTGATGATACTTGCAAACTCAAGTTAAGAGAAATGTCAAAAGCGGTTGAGTTTATAGTCCAACAAATAAAAAATTACCATGAAGTTCATGTCCAGTCGCTGGAAGATAGGAAGAAGTATGTTTTGAAATATTTTACCAGCGGAAAAGGGGTGTTTTTCAAACGAGAATCCAAGAAGTACATGGGATTTATGGGAGGTGAATAATGAGCTTAATAGAATTTATCAGAAATGTGCCGATAGAAATTGGCTGGACGGATATAGGACGGAATGCTTATGCTCAAGTCAAGGAGGGAAGAATTAAGATCAATGTCCCTCTCTTTCTAGCAGAAGCCATAATCCACGAATATGTCCATTGCACTAATCCTAACGCAGAATTGGGCAATGAGTATTGTTCCGGCTATATCCAAAAGAGAGCCAAACAGATGATGAACAAGTTGTCTGAGTCGGCTCTCAAGGAAATTGCCGACGAAGTTCTGAAGGCAATTCAGAGAGGAGGTAATTATGAAACGAAGGGGGATTAATTGGAAGAATCATATCATGAGTAAGTTTAGTGATGGCATTCAATGCAACTTGGTCAAAGCGGGAATGGTCCCGGCAAGAGCGAAGTATCTTGTAAAAAAGTACAAAAATAACGAAGAGGAAAAGGAAGGGGAAAAGGAAATAGAGAACGACAAGTAAGCCCCATTGGAGACGATGGGGCTTTTTTTATTTGACAAATATTTTGTTGGGCTACGCCAAAGAGCGGGAAGAAATAAAAATAATTTCAAACCACTTTTAAACGATCGTCTGAAAGTGGTCATAATAGAAATCTTTAAATTTCTCCAGTAAACTCAACTTAAATTAAAATGAAGTTTTAGTTCTTCCTCGTTTGTGAGATTTGTTACTTCCGCATAACGGACGCAAGGCCTTATTTTAAAGAATTCCACAATGAATTCTATCTCATTTTGGCACGGGTAAGGGTGAACAAACACACTTTTTTGTAATTCGTAAAAATCTAATTTCCGCAATTTATTGCGAAGAGAGTTACGGGCAACCCTTCTTTTTTCAGGGATATCAAAAATTACAAGTCGCCATTTTTTGTCCCAGATGTTTGGTTTTTTTACTATTATTTCGTCAATTTTGTATTTAAGGGCGTATTCTTTACCAAGTTTTGTTAACGTGATTTGTATAATACCATCGGATTTTTTCTGGTAATTTATAAGTTTTCCATATCGGAATTCTCTGATTGCCCGTTTTAAATAATCTTGGTCAATGTTTTTCCATTCTTTGCCAAGTTCGCGCAGTATATAGCCGTGCGTTATTGGTGACGGAGTTAGTGCCATAGCAAAGCCGGCCTGCAGTAAAAGCAAAATTTTCCTTTTTATTGGGCTACTAAATTTTTTCCGAGTTTTTCTTTCGGAGGTTTTTATCAGTTTGTTCATGTTTTTATTATAGCCACTTTTAAACGATCGTCAAATTGTGGTCATTAACTATTTTATTTTTTATTTGACAAATATTTTGTTGGGTTTAAACTATAAACTTATATACGAGAGTCGACGTATGTCGTATAAGAAAATATTAAAGATAAAAATTCTTAAAAATGGACGAAGAAAAAAACAGCCCGCCTGCCGGCGGGGCAGGCAGGCCCATGTTTCAAGGAAACTGGAAGTGCTCTGAATGCGACAAGGAAATCACGGAATTACCTTTTCAGCCAAACGAAGGACAGGAATTGTCTTGCAAGGAGTGCTATGCAAAAAAACGAAACACGCAACGATCCAGTCGCCCGATGGTTCAAGGGAATTGGACGTGTTCCGATTGCGGCAAAGCAATTACGGAATTACCTTTTCAGCCAAGTGAAGGACAATCGTTGTCTTGCAGAGATTGTTATTTGGCAAAAAAGAACAGCTAATTAAATAACAAAGGAAGTTTCAAGTGAGCCTTTCGCCAAAAAACGACCGTCATAAGTCTGGTCGTTTTTTGGTTTTTCTAATTCTGTTTCTTTTGCGACAACAAACTTTCCACAAACTGACGATCGTGAGTTAACGGATAGTTGAAATGAAAAATGTGTTTTAAAAATTTATTTTAGATCAAAACATAATTTTAAGTCTTTTTCATCTGTGATGTTTGTGACTTCCGCATATCGTACACAATTTCTAATCTCAAAAAATTCTATAATAAAATCAATCTCGTTTTGACAAGGGAAAGGGTATACAAAAATACTTTTTTGTAATTCTTCAAAACCTAATTTTCTTAGTTTGTTTCTTAACGCATCCCGGGCAGATCTTTTTCCTTCTGGAATATCAAACATCACAACTCTCCACTTTCTATCCCATTTATTTGGTTTTTTGATTTTCATTTCATGGATTTTATATTCCAGCGCGCGTCGTTTCCCTTTTTTAGACAATACTATTTTAACAGTTCCATCTGGCTTTTCATACCAACTTACTAGTTTTTCATAACGAAATTCTTGAATAATTCGTTTCAAATATTCGTCATTGATTTCTTTCCATTCTTTTGCAAGTTCACGCAAAACATAACCATGCGCGCGCGGAGAGGGTGTTAAGCCCAAGGCAAAGCCGGCTTGTAATAGCAATAGTGCCTTCCTCTTTAAAGTACTGCGAGTCCTTTTTATTTTTATCTTTTTCCACTTTTGCTTCTTCATTGTTATTTTTTTGCTTTAATGTCAGTTGTTTTTTGATTTTAATTATTTTATTTTTTGGTTGTTCTTGGTAGTATATCTTTTAGTCTATCCGCTATCTTACGATCGTCAAGTTGTGGAAAGATTGGGGGTGGTTGGAAATATCAATGAGACAAAATTTAATAAAAAATTTAATAAAAGTAATATGGTCAAAATAAAAAAATGGACGCCCTTCGACGTCCCGGTTATTTTTTATATTGAGTTCCTCTGTTTTTTGTTCTTATCTTTGCTTTCTAGAAACAATCTTTATAAACCAATTTATAAACCAAATACTCAAAGGAGCTAGTGGTGGAACAATGATTAACTGCATACCAAACCATTTAAAATATTGTGGCGCTGAAACACCTACTACAAACAACATGTATGGGGTAAGTGTTCCTGTCCAAAAGATAAATCCGGCTATTGCCTGAAGTAATACATTCTTTACTTTCTCTTTGGTTATTTTCAAGTTCTTTCCTCCTTTTTGTGTTTTTTAAATTTGTTTATATGACGAAAACTCTTTTAAAGATAGAGTGTTTTGTAAAATTTGTCCAGTTCTTATTCAAAATGGATGTTTGAGTTTTCTTGGTTTATTCTTTTTTTGAGAAGGGGGTATTTTTTTAATTCAACGTCTTTTTCCAAAATTTTTTGAGATTCAATGCGCGCTGCTTCAACCATCTTTATGTTTTTTATTGCTTCCATTCCAACATCAGAAATTCCCCATTGTTTCTTGCCTGATAATTCTCCGGCTCCTCTGAATTGAAGGTCGTATTCTGCCAGTTCAAATCCATTTTTTGCTGTTTTAAGCGCCTTTAACCTATCAAGTGTTCTTTGTGTTTTGGATTCTGTAAAAACAAAACAATATGGTTGATAAGTGCTTCGCAGGACCCTGCCTCTCAGTTGATGCAGTTGAGCCAACCCGAATCTTTCGGCTCCTTCTATGATTATTGTCGTTGCGTTGGGCACATTTACTCCGACTTCAATTACGGATGTTGCCACCAGTATATTTATTTTTCCATCTTCAAACTCCCGCATAACTTTCTCTTTTTCTTTGGCAAGCATTTTCCCATAAAGCATTTCTATTTTATATTCAGGAAAAATTTCTTCAGAAAGTTTTTTATGCTCTTCTTTAACCGCTTTCATGTTTGCAGTCAGGAGAGATATCGCTTTGCCCTCTTCGGGGGCGGCTATTCGCGGGCAGATGACATAGGCCTGTCTGCCTTTTTCAATCTCTTCTTTTATTTTTTCATATGCCATTTTTCTTTTGTTCGGCGGGACAATTTCTGTGGCAATTTTTTTTCTGCCTGGAGGCATTTCGTCCAGAAGTGTAATATCCAAGTCTCCATAAACGGTTAGCGCCAGTGTTCTCGGGATGGGAGTTGCGCTCATTGATAAAAAATGAGGAATGAGTTTTTTGTCCGTTTCATTTTTTTTGTTTATCAGAGCGGCGCGTTGGTTTGTGCCAAAGCGATGCTGTTCGTCTATAACAACAAATGCTAATTTTTTTTCAAGGTAAATTTTCTTGTTTTTCAGCGCGAATTTTACACTATCCTGAATTAAAGAATGTGTGCCTATTATTATGTCTATTTCTCCTTCGCCAACCCATTTTAGAAAACGAGCTTTTGAAATAGGCGTTGCTTCATTTGGCTTTGTTTTTGATGGGAATTTTCTACACCCCGAGGAGGTTAGAAGTCCTATTTTTATACCCGACCCTTTAAAGTATGACAAAAAAGAGTCAAAAATTTGTTTTGCCAAAACTTCTGTTGGCGCCATATATGCGGTTTGGTATCCGCTTTTTGCCACTAGAAATATTGCAGTTGCGGCCACGGCAGTTTTGCCGGAACCGACGTCCCCTTCCATAAAGCGCGCCATGGGTTCGCCCTTTTTAAAATCTTCTAAGATACTTTCCAGCGCTTTCTTTTGGGCTTTTGTCATTTCAAACGAGAATTTTTTCAAAAAATTATCCAGTTCTTTTCCGTTTATTTTAATATCGAAAGAGTCTTGTTTTTTTTGCTTTTCTCTTTTGAGAAGTCTTGAAAGTTGAATCAAAAATATTTCTTGAAAAGCAAATCTTTTTCGCGCTGCTTCGGCATTTTTTAGTTCTTTGGGTGTGTGGATGTATAAAAGGGCATTTTTTAAAGAAGGGAGGTTGTATTTTTTTAAAATATTTTTTGGGATAATATCTTCCAAAAGATTATCAGTGTTTGATAAAAGATTTTTTAGGATTTTTTGTATGGCAAAACGAAACCATTGCGAAGAAAGTCCTCTCGTTTCCGAATATACAGCCAAAAACTTACGAGGCTTAGCCTCGTAAGTTTTTGTGTAGAAAGGGTTAGCCAAGTAAAGTCCGTTTTTATTTTTCTGAATTTTTCCTGATACGGTGACGGACTCGCCATCTTTTAAGAGATTTGCCACAAACGGCTGATGAAACCAGACCAAGTTTATTTTACCAGTGCCGTCGTCCAAAACAGCCCTGGCGATGTTCATTTTCTTTTGCCAAGTTTTCTCGAGTTTTATTTTTGTTATTTTCCCCTGGAAACTTGCTTTGCCTCCCGCTTCGGTATCGGATATTATTTTGTGTTCGCCCAATTCTTCGTAGCGAAAAGGGAAGTGCCATAAAAGATCCTGAATTGTTTCAAGTTTTAATTTTTTCAGCGCCTTTTTTTGATAATCAGAAAGGCGGGTTAGTTCATCTGTAAGAAGTGAATCCAATCGCATGTGTTTATACTATCAAATATAAAAAACCCGACAAGTTTGTCGGGTTTTTTGAACCTTTTTACACCAATCCTTGGTCTAGCATGGCATTGGCGACTTTTATAAATCCGCCTATATTTGCGCCTTTGACATAATCAATATAGTCACCTTCTTTACCATACTTTGCGCATTGTTCGTGAATACTGGACATGATGGCAAAAAGTTTTTTATCCACTTCTTCTCGGCTCCACGAAAGTCTTTCGCTGTTTTGTGACATTTCAAGGCCGGAAACAGCCACTCCGCCGGCGTTCGCCGCTTTTCCGGGGGCGAAAAGAATCTTGGCTTTTTGAAAAACTTTTATCGCTTCCGGGGTGCTTGGCATATTGGCGCCCTCGGCGACACAAATGCAACCATTTTTGATAAGGTCTTTTGCTTCACCTTCGTTTAGTTCGTTTTGTGTGGCCGATGGAAAGGCGATGTCACATTTCACTTCCCATGGTCGTTTGCCCGGAAAATATTTGCAATTGAACTTGTCGGCGTATTCCGAGATGCGTCCGCGTTTGATATTTTTAAGTTTTTTAACAAAAGCTAATTTGTGCTCGTCTATCCCATCTTCGTCGTAGATATATCCGTCCGAATCAGACAATGTAACAACTTTGCCGTTTAGTTGTATTATCTTTTCAGCCGTGTGCTGGGCGACATTCCCTGAACCGGAAACTGCGCATATTTTCCCTTCAATTAATTCATTTCTTGTTTCTAGCATTTTTTGGGCGAAATAGACGCATCCGTAACCGGTGGCCTCAGTTCTTATCAAACTTCCGCCCCACCCAAGCCCTTTTCCAGTAAGAACGCCCGTGAATTCGTTGCGCAATCTTTTGTATTGTCCGAACAAATATCCAACTTCGCGCGCCCCGACGCCGATATCTCCGGCGGGAACATCCGTATTCGGTCCGATATGCCTTTGAAGTTCGGTCATAAAACTTTGGCAAAAATTCATTACTTCGTTGTCGGATTTTCCCTTAGGGTCAAAATCAGAACCACCCTTGCCACCGCCAAGCGGGAGAGTGGTAAGACTGTTTTTGAACACCTGCTCAAATGCCAGGAATTTCAAAATTCCCAAATTTACGCTCGGGTGAAAACGAAGTCCACCTTTATATGGCCCCAGCGCGCTGTTCATTTCAATGCGAATGCCTCTGTTGATTTGCGCGTCGCCTTTGTCGTCAAGCCACGGCACGCGGAAAATGATTATTCTTTCGGGCTCGGTCATTCTTTCAAGTATCTTGAACTTTTTGTGCTTGTATATGGGGTTTTCTTTCAAAAGGGTCGTTAAAGAACTTACAACTTCTTCAACCGCCTGATGAAACTCTATTTCACCGGGATTTTTTCTGACAATTTCTTTCATAAAATCGTTTGCCATGTTTTTTACACTCCTTTGTTTTTTGTTTTTAATGTTCTTTTTTGATGGTTTCATTTTGTATCAAAAGTTTATTAAAGACAACTTGCATTTTTTGAGAAATTATTGTCCAATTATATTTTTCAAAAACGAGTTTTTCGCCGTTATTCGCGATTTTATTTTTGAGGTTTTCATCTTTTGTTAAAATTTTTACTTGTTCGGCGATGCTTTGGGGATTCCGCGGTTTGCAGAAGAGACCGGTTTGCTTATCAATAAGGAAATCCGGAATGCCACCCACGGGCGTCCCGATAACAGGCAATCCCGCAGCCATGGCTTCAAGAAAA
>JAHISW010000092.1 GCA_018817995.1 Patescibacteria group bacterium
GCAATTCCGGAAAAGTTTTTGCGGATATTAAGCAATGTGGCAATTGTTGTGGAAGACGAGCCGACTCCAGACCAGAAAAAGAAATTGAATATTCATCCGAATTGGACACTTTTCGGTCTATACGAAGGATATGCTGATTACGGCCAAACAAACAAAAGAACGCTTGAAGCGGGTGACATTGCCGGCGTGCAAGAATTATATAAATAAATTATCTGATAGAAAGAAAAAGTAAAACTGCAAAACACCATCTCATTATTTCACTCGGGATGGTGTTTTGTTTTTTTGCGGTTCCGCCTATTCTTATTTTTTTCTGATTCCAGCGACTTTTAGAATACTTTATCCTTAAAAACCGCGTAATTTGTTCGGGGTATCCGATGAACAACTACTAACCCAGTCACTTATTTTGTAATTTATTACTTCTCTATTTCCTTTCCAATATCCCTAATTTCTTTACCGATAAATCCTTCTGAAATTTTCAGAGCTTTCTTTAAATCATTACAAATCTTTTTCTCTCTTTCGCTTAAGCCGGGCTTGCCATCCAGTTTTGTTACTTGCTCCTCCGTTTCCGTTTTTAAAGCCTCGAAAGCTTTATGCAAGACTTTTTCTGCTTCACTAATTTCTTTTTTCATCTTTCTCCTTTTTTCTTTTATTTTTAGCCAAGTCCAAAATACTCCAAAAATTATGGCGAGAATTAGAATTAAAAGGGTCATAATGGTGGTAAGATAATCTATGGCTAATTTTCCAATTCTAATAAAAACTGGCGGGCTAATTAAAACACCAACCTTTTCAGAAGACCTACTCTTTGCTCCAGAGGCATCAATGGTTTCGGCCCAAATTTGGTAAACTCCTTTTTCTACCGGCTCAACCTCAATATAAACCCACTTGCCTTCTTTATCGCTTTTTGTTTCTCCTATTTTTACTTCTTCTTTATCCTTTTGAATATAAACTCTTACCGTTGCTTCCGGTAAGGCAGTTCCTTTTATTGAAAGGATACTGCCCGGAAGCAGTTCGCGAGGATAGTCAGTAATAACCGGCGCCTCAATCGCTAAAATTTCAATTTCGGTCATTGCCAAGGTTTCATTTCCAGCTTTATCTACTGCCTTTACAATAATTACATGTCTCCCCGGCGCTTGAACAGGCATCTTAAAAGGATTGTGCTTAATATCTTCAATTTTAATCGGAAACATATCTCCTTCGTCAATCTTTATCTCATAATGATCTATTCCAGACATTTCATCGGTTGTTCCAAAAATTAGTGTTGGTTGAGGATTGGTAGTTTCTTTTCCTTCTTTTACTTCAATTTTAAAAGGTTCTGGCGGCTGGGTATCAATTAAAACTTTGCGATGCGCGATTGCGCCCCAGCCATATTTATTCTTAAAACGGGCATGGAAATAATATTCTCCATCCGGCATTTCTTCTTCGATCTTTTTCTCGGAAATTGGCGGAGTATAAAGCACGGTTGGTGTCGCAATGGGCAGTCTGCCAATTAACAACTTTACCGCCGTTACATCATCGGGAACATCCCACGAAAATTCGGGCGCATTGTTTGAATACCACTTATCCGAATCTGGATGAGTTGTTGAAACAATTTCCGGAGCGCCAGGAATTCCGACAGCAGGCGGTAAGGGCTGCACAACCTTCTCTTCTGAAATTAAATTAAATTGAGCCTGAGATTTAGTCTGCAAGACATCTGTGCCAAAACCATCATTTGCCCGAACCGCCGCTGAAGAAAAAATTAAAGAAGCCGAGCCTTCTTTTTTGGCCCTAAAAACAATATTCAATAATTTACCAGCCGTACCATTAAATCCCGGAGTAGGCAAACCTCCATTAAAAGATAAGGTACCGACGCTGTTAGAAAAGGTCGGTTCTTCCACCCATAAAGAGAATATTGACCCTGACTTACTAAGCGAAACTATTTCTAAAAAATTAGTAGGAAAATTTATGGTAGCCTCAGCGTTATTAATAGCTATGCCCTCGGTATTGACTAAAACATTAATTGTAAAAATATTTCCAACTGTAAAATTTCCTGATGACGGATTGAAATACGAAGTTGCCGCATGCGCTACATTAAAAATGCAAAATGAAAAAATCAAAATGCAAAATAATAACGACCGCTTGAATTTAAAAAACGTCCCTATCGCAATTAACACAAGTGCTATAATTAGCCAAAATATTATTGTTTTATAAAACTTAGTCGGAGGAATAACTTCCGGGACAGTGGGTTTAAATTCTTCAATTCTCTCATTTCCCGCTTTATCAATCGCTTTAACTTTTATTAAGTTTTTTAACGACTGGTCTTGCAATAAATACGGGCTTTCCGCTCTTACGAAATCTCTTTCTCCCTCTTGAACTTCATAATAAGCAATTCCTGATTCCGCATCTGTAGTAAAGAAACTAATGAAATATTGGTTATCAAAAACAGAGGGGTCTTTCCCGTGGGTAATTTCAAAAGATTCAGGCGGGGTTTTATCATTTGAAATAATAGTACTCCAATCATCAGCTGACTGCGCATCTGATTTCTTGGGCAAAACGTCTATAATCAAATCCTTTATACTCACTTCATCTTTGGTGCCTTTGCCGTCGTTTACATAAACCTCAATATTGTTGGGCGACAATGCGACTTGCCCCGTTTCTTTCAATTTCAAAACAATATTAAAAACAATCGCATCTTTGGATATAAGACCCCCGGGGGACCCGCCGGTAAAAGAAATGCGCGTGTTGCGTTCAGACGGCAAGGGTTTGCCGGGCCAAAGAGAAAATTTAGAACCCGCGGTATTAATATCGGCCAAAGAAACCGCACCTGCCGCATGATCCAACAAAACCTCCCCCTCAACCGCATTTATGTTTTTGCTTTCAGAATCAACATAAACACTAAACAGTATGGTGTCACCTACAAAAAATTCTGAATGACCTGTGTCTATATAGACAGAGGAAGCTAAACTTAAGCCCGGCAAGAAAATCGCGCCAAGCACTAGAATTGAATATATTTTTTTGCAAGATAGTATTTTCATAATTATTTATAATGAGCTTGTCGAATCATTTTTTCCACTGATACAGTAAGATTGAGAAGTCTACCGAGTCTACCTTACCGTCTTTGTTTATATCAACGAGAGGATTTTTGAATGGCGGTTGTTTTTGCCAGAATGCCAGTAAAATAGAGAAATCTACGGAATTTACTTTACTGTCCATATTAAAATCAGAACTGTTGTAAGATGCTACCGGAACCGTCGGTGGGATTACCGCTGCCCCTCCTCCGCCTCCGCCTCCGCCACCTCCACCAGAAGGAGGACTTGCCGGAGGAGTAACAGTTCCACTTTCGGCAACAAACTGTTTCGTTGATGCCGCCCAATTGGTCTCAGCCAATGCTCGCGCTTTGACTTTAAACCAATACGTTCCCGCCGTAGGCACTTCATCCAAAGTCAATGATATGTTTATAAAACTTCCGGCATTTATATATGAAGTATCTGATCCAGAATCTACATCATCGTTTCCACCGCATAAATTATTGTCACTGCTTACAATACAATACACATAGTAAAAGTCGCTCGCCGAGGTTCCCATGTTATCAATTCTCACATTGGCGGTTATCTCCGGTATGACTTTATCGGTAATTTCAATTATTTGAACATCTGCTGGCGAACTTGAAAGGTTCCAATAGTCATTAACTTTGACTGTTTCGCCATTTACAACAACCGAAACAACGGTCTCCCAAACGCCGCCGACTCCACTGACAATACTATAACTATAATAGTATGTTCCAGCGGAGTCCCAGGTCATCTCACCGGCCGGCACTTGGACTGTTCCGGCAGAATCAGTAATAGTCAGTGTTGGCAGAGAATCAGCGTCCGTTGGAACAGCCGCGTAATTTAAGACCTGTAATTTTGCTTTGTAAGCGGTGTTAACAGTAGTCGCTCCAAAATCGGATAATGTCACCGTGTAACCGCTTTGAATTTTTGCGGTGAGCGTTGAGGTAGCAGTGTCTATATAAGATTGGGTAGCGAGCGAACCTGAATCAAGTCCGGCGCCAGTTAGAGTACGGGTAATTGCTGTCCAAACAGCCGAAGCGGTGTCAGCCACTAAAGTACCAAACGAAGTGAGAGTTCGACTGCTAAATGACCAGATCGAAGCAGGAAGTGTGGCAAACAAACTTGATGAAGCTGTCAAAACGGCCGCGTCGGTGTTGGCGTTAATGACCGCCGCCAGAGAAGATGTTGCCACTGTCAAACTTTCATCAACTACTTCTTTGATTGTGCTAGTTGAAACTACCGACCAATCTACAATAAAACTTTTATCTACGATAACTAAGTCCCCCCTGGCTACACTCCCGCAAATCATAATTGAAGGCCATGTGCCGGAAGGAGCGTCTGCCACGGTAGGATAATCGTAATAATGCCAACCGTCATTGTTTGCGGTCATTGGCGTGGTTGATGGCACTATTTCCACATTCAAGGGAGTGGTTATGCCGACCCAGCAGTCTGTCGTAGTAGCGACAAAATTATCATCAAAGACAAATTCGCCTAAAGTGACAGTATCGCCGGGAGCAATTTTTTGATAACCGGCATATGCAAAATCAACCGCAAAGAAACTAAAAACTAAAAACAGCAAGATAATTTTATTTGTGCAAATCATTTTAGTTGTTAGAATTATATCATATATATTTACATTTTTTAATATAATGCTACCGCAAGATGTGCATAACTTTTTTAGTAAAACTTTGTTATTTTGTTATAATAAAATTGAATATTTAGAAATATGTTTCTACCAAATAAACATTCTTTTTTGTTGTCAAGCCCCGTTAGAAGTAGCCGCGCCGCGGTCCTTCGGACTCGCGCCTTTGGCGCGAGCGCGACTTCTAACGGGGCAAGATCGGTCACAAGTTTGTCCCCGCCAGATTCCGGCAAGCCAACAATCAGCGATAAAAACAAAAGAGCTTTTTTGAAAACGGCTGTCATTGCGGGCGTTGGTATCGTCGGTTCACTCCTTCTGCCCAAAAAAGCTAGCGCTTTAATAATGGGTAGTTCACCGACAACAGGAGTGGTCGGTGTCAAGGATTCAGCCAACGCGAGAATAGATCCCGCTACTGAAGCAACCGTTTCATCACTCCTTAAGCCCACGGATTTGACTTTTGATGCTGGCTCGTTGAAGGTTAAAGTCACCTCACAGCCAAGTAGCACCAGTTTTAGTGATGCGGCAGATGTGGCAAAAAGCGGTCTAGTAGATGTTGACCGACATGTGCAAGTTGATGTTTTGTCTTCAGCTCTACCAACAACAGCTTCTACGGAGACAACGCTAGAAACGATTTCTTTTGGCGGATTTAAATTTACCCTTCTTCTCGCAACGAAATCAATTGATAGTAATATCGATTATGTGGGCGAAGCGGCAATTGGCACAGCAACTTCTGCCTCGTCATGGCGTATAAAAGAGATTAACAGCACTACTGGTGTAACTATCAAATGGGCCAGTACGGGAGTTTTTGACCAAATATGGAATAACCGCGAGTCTTTAACTTATTCATAATTTATGACAACAATGGTTATCCACAGTACAGGATTATGGACAATGAATATTGTATGGTAAAATTAAGAAAATATTTTATTAAAAAAATTATTAATAAATAAAAACATATGGCAACAATATTGGGTGGAGATATTCAAGTAGATTATCTTGCAAGCAACAGACAAAAAAGATTGAGTTGGGCGGGAACTACTGGTACCTACACAATTAACCAAATCTATTCTGCTATGGCAACATTGCTCGATGAATCAACTACCATTGATGATGGTACTTGTTTCTCAGCAGAAACGCCTAGAGAGTACACCATTGGACAGATTGACACAGGAGATACAGAGCCGTGGTACATTACGTTTGATTTAATGGAACACGTAACAGGTGGAGCTTTAAGAACATCTGGTTGGACACGAGCAACTGGTACAAATACTGGTATTATCGTTGTACCTGTAGCAACAACAGGAACAATTACAACAACAGATCAGGGTTATACAGTCACAGGTGCTACAACAGGCTCGGGAACACTTCTTGAGTTTATTAATACAGGTGGTACTTATGATTATTTGGTTATCCGACCAGCTGGCTCTACAGCACCAAGCGACTTTACAACAGCATCTCAAGTTATTACCTCATCTAGAGGAGCTTTTACAGCTACTCAATGGGCTACAGCCTCTTCCACTACAGGTGAAATGATTTGGGCTGGACTTTACTCTTTGGGTACAATTGATCCTAACGTTCACCAATACTTATATCAAGGTAGCGTGGATACAGACGGAAACAGAGTGAGATTATTCTCGTGGAATGATGCTACTCAAGATTGGTTGGACAACTACGCAACCAATGGACATATTGACACCACAGTAGCTCTTAAAGACATTGAAGTAGCCACATGGTCTATTATTGATGGTGGATATGTTACTGTGCTTGCCCGCAAGTATGGCGACTACTACGCATCTTTTGAAGTTGCATGTTCTACCACTTCAGGTGGATACAACCCGGTACCGCTCGGAACAGCTACAGACATTGACAACACCACAGGAATTAAAAATATTACTTATACCGTAGGTGCAGGAACATTTGTTGTTGGAGATATTATCCTTGGTGGCACTTCTGGAGCAAGAGGCCTTGTTACAGCAGTAAACACTGGGCCAGCATCTCTTGGTTACATTCCAATTGATGATGCACAAAAAGCATTTACAGCAGCAGAAGCTATCTCAGCAGGTGCCACAACAGGTACAGGCATTGGAGCACCAACATCAGTTGGACCAGCTCTGAACACTTGGTTCACATCAAATGTAGCGCCGACACTCACATTCACTCATACAACCGCAGATATTGATGATGACGCTACCAATGAAAACTACGGTATTGTTATTGACTGTAATGCAAACCCACTTACAGAAGTTTATGAATGGGTAAAATATGTCACACGCAACGGTGCGACCACTGGTGAAATTTTGACCAAAGAAGGTATCAATGGAGAAGATTATATTGGTGCTGAGGTGTATCTAAGTTGGACCGGTGCTGTAACAGGAACAATCGCACAAGGAGGAAATGTTTCGCAAGCGGGTTCAGGAGCAACTGGAGTCATTATCTCTTACGATGTTACAGCTAAATACATGCTTCTACGAGATACTCGAGGAACATTCAATACAACAGGGCTTGTAACTGATAACGATAACTCTGGAACGGTTACACCAGACGCATCCATTTCAACCTTCGCGCCTAAGACAGCTTCTCCACTTGGAACATTCGCTGGAGGAACATTCTTTGGAGCAAGAGGAGTTCTTCTTACAGATTACCTGGCAACAGACGCAAACTCATTCATTCTTGTACCAGCAGCAGGTGGAACGAAAGCTCGACCAGCATCATTTACTATTACAGTGTCTAACCTTGTTGGAGGAGCAGCGACCTCAAATCTACATGATAAAGTAGCGGTATTCCGATTAACAGGAGCGGGGGCAGATATTAACAAAACAGAATACTCAGTTGCCGGAATCCAAGCGATTGGTGCTAATACTCTCGTTACTGGTGCTATTACTCAAGATACTCCTGGTAAAACAACCGGCGGTCTAATCATATTAGTTGACGTGAGTAATGCTGGAACAGAATACAAACTGCGATATAGCTCATGGTCTGGTTCAACATTCACATTAAATGAAATTACAGGAACAGCAACAGGTGGCTCAACTACAACATTAATTAACACGAGCGCAACATTTCAAGACGGAGCTGACCAGGTGTACAGAGGTGATTTAGTAACCGTTACTGGTAAGGGTTCAGCTCATGTACTTACAGTAGATAGCCAAACGCAACTTACAATGGAATCCGCATTTACAAGTGCTGTCGCAAACCTAGACACTTACGAAATCAATACCTTACCGGTTGCAACAACAGCATCAGATAAGGCCTATGTGCCTTTCATTCACGAGGTAGCAACTAGTGCTACAGCAACTCAGTCTGTTATCTATGTTGCTCAAGTCTACTATAGAGGTAAAGTACGAAACACTCGTGCTACTACCAAGATAAAGCCCTTCTCGGTTGATGGTACTACTACAGGTGGTGATGTGGCTATCGCTACAATTAGAACAACTGATACAATTATTACTTAATATAAAAATATATGGCTAAGAGAAAAAGGAAAAAAGGGGAGGAAAAACACTTCTTTAAGAGATATGATAAAGAAGAAGAGAACAAAGAAGAAAAAACTGACCTTGAAATGTCCGCAAAAGAAGAAGAAAAAGCTGTCCGGGCGCCAAAGGGGAGGGCCAAATATCCACCGCTACCAAACGGACTCTCGTCCAATCGCCCGCATTAAAGAATCACACTCCAAAAACCGCCCCGCAGTTGCGGGGCGGTTTTTGTTTGCGCGGATTATTTTTTTTGGTATTATTGTATTGGGGCGCAGAAAAAATTCAAACATGAATTATTGAAATGAATAAAGAATATAAAAAATTAATTATAAAAGGCACGGCTGTCGTTTTTATTGATTGGGCGAATGTTCATGGTTGGGAGAAAACTCTTAAAACAGATATTTCTCTTACTCAACTTTTTACTTACTTATCGGAGTATGAAGAGATTACCGACAATAGATTTTATTTTGGCACCGACACTCACGAGAAATCCGTTGAATTTTTGAAAACAGCAAATAAAATCGGCTATAATGTTACCACCAAGCCGGTTAAATACATCCTTGCCGGACAAATTGATGAACAGAAAATATATATGAGGAAATGCGACTTTGATATGGAGGTTTGTATAGATGTTCACCGACTGCTGAAAGAAGGGCTTGAGAGTTTTATCTTCTTTACCGGAGACGGGGACTTTGCGCCATTATACGAAATGTTAGTTAAACTCGGGAAGCAAGTAATAGTTGTGTATACATCCGGTCACCTTGGCAGAGAAGTATGGGAGATTAAAAAAGGCCTTTTTAAGGCGCAATTAAAGAACCTTCTGGACGTATAAAAAAATCGTCCCCCCGATTACTCGGGGGGCGTGATTACCTATCAGTATATCATCCCCATTTTACCTGTCAACCCCGTTAGAGAATAAAACTGTGGACAAAGGAGGGGTTGGAATCCAGATTCCAGCTTCCAAATTCTTTCCCCAGAATCATTTTATTGGTAGTATAAAAGACACATGATTCTTTGTCAGGGGAAAAGATGGAGGGTTTCGGCTCTCGGTGTGAACGTACACTCAACTTTGTTATACCGAGGCGGTTATTCTTCCCTGACAGAGAGTCATTCTGCTTTGTTAAGGATAATTTCTAAACATGCATGAAAAAAGAAGAAATTAAAAAAGGAGAAATAGTCATTTATAAAACCTCAAAAAACGAGGTTGAGTTAAGAGTGCGGTTTGAAGGAGAAACGGTTTGGCTTACACAGAAGCAAATATCGTTGCTTTTTGATATCCAAAGATCAGCAATTACTAAACATTTGAATAATATCTTTAAATCAGGAGAATTAGACGAAAATTCAGTTAGTTCCATTTTGGAACATACCAGGCGACTTGTGCAAGCAGGACTTTTAAATAAGAAATACCAAGGACGGGAAGTGGCGCATTCATTATCACCGTACGGTCGAAATTTTACAAAATTCATTACAACATTCCAACATTCTTGAGAATGTCGGAATGTTTAAAAATAAATTTATTTTGAGATTTATGAAGAAATTAACGCGGGAAAGGTTTGAGAAAATTGTGGGGAATGGGGTAGAGGCAATTCCGGAAAAGTTTTTGCGGATATTAAGCAATGTGGCAATTGTTGTGGAAGACGAGCCGACTCCAGACCAGAA
>JAHISW010000093.1 GCA_018817995.1 Patescibacteria group bacterium
ACCGACAAACATGTGATTATTGTCTCTCCCACGACTTTTTCGGCCTATCTACAGTCGGTTTTGTATGGGTTCAGGGCTTTTAAAATAGAGGAGTCTGCAAAAGATATTCGTAAAAATGTTGGTCTTTTAGGGCGCCATTTGGCCGCCTACGACGAGTTTTTCAATAAGTTGGGTAAATCCATAGGCACAAGCGTTAGCCACTATAACAGAGCGCAGAAAGAGCTTGGCAAGGTAGATAAAGATGTCTTGAGAATTACGGGGGAGGGAATTGATACAGACCCCATAATGATTGACAAGCCGGAGACAGAAGATTAGTTTTATTTGTATATTATATGGTCCTATCGTCTAGGGGTTTAGGACGTCGCCCTCTCACGGCGGAGACCGGGGTTCGAATCCCCGTAGGACCACAAGTAATGTTAGTTTTTTGTTTTTAATTTTCGTTTTACTTTTGACATCTATTGACTTTCATTGCTTAATTTGTTATATCTCAACCAGATAACTATTCTTTGGAGTTAAAGCAATTTTGATAAAAGGAGGAGACGAATGTTCAGATTGCTGGAATTTATACTTCCGAGTATAATAGGGATAATGGTACATAAAAGAGAAACATTGACGCCGAAAGAACGACGAGCACAAGATGCTTTTTTGGACAAACTACAGATTAAAAAACGCAAAACCAAAAAAGCCCTTGTTGTAGCCACTGTCGGACTCGTTGGCTCTGGTAAAAGTTCTGTTGCTAGAGAACTCGCTAAATTGATTGGCGCAACTGTCATTGAAGGTGATGCAATCCGCGTAGAACTTCGCAAACAAAAAGAACGATATGAAGGTGCACGCAAGATTGCTGAAAACGCCACTTTAGAAGTTATAAAACAAGGAGGCAATGTTATTTTCGATTCCGATCACATTGACCAGAAAAAACGAGCCAGCATTCGTGAAAAAATAAAAGGATCTGGTGCACGTTTAATTTTTGTACGGACACACTGCGATCTGGACGTTGTCGTTGGACGCATTCTTACTGCCAGCTATCGTAACTATCAAGAAGATTTTTTCGGTGGTGCTTCGTCAAAATGGCAGGGAAGCGCACAAAGCAAGGGAGTTGCTGTAAAAATTCGTGAAATGTGGAGACGCACTCCTCATCATTATCGCTGGGAGAATAAAGTTGGGGGGAAATGGATACTGAAAAAACTTCCATTTGCCATATTTGCAGAAATCGACACAACGGGTTCACAAGACTGGAAGAAAAAGGTTGAAAGATTATTTAAGAAACTTAACACGTTTTAAATGACGCAAGCAAAGAGCGACCAAACAGTCGCTCTTTTTGTTCTTTTTTGCGAACGCAGTGTGAATATAAATTCCGCAAATACCCGCTATCGCGGATATTTGCGGAATTTTGTTTATTGAGTACAATACTAATCATATGCCGAGAGGACATGGAAATATTCAGCGAAAAATTTTATTACTCTTATTGGGCGGGTTAGCCCTTGGTCTTTCCCACTCGCCTAAAACTTCTTTTCAAATTTTAAAGGATATTGCCAAGGAGTGGCAAGACATTAACAGACATACTCTTAAAAGAGGGATAAGGCGTTTATATGAATCTAAATTAATTAAAGAAAAGCGTAACAAAGACGGTTCTATTACTCTTATCTTGACGAGTCAGGGCAAGAAAAAAGCGTTGACGTATGATTTAGACAAGATAAAAATAAAAAAACCACAAAAATGGGATAAAAAATGGCGAGTGGTTCTTTTTGATATTCCGGAAGATAGAAAAAAAACAAGAGATGGTTTGCGGTATCGCCTTAAACAGTTAGATTTTTGTGAATTTCAAAAAAGTGTTTTTGTTCATCCATATGATTGTGAAGATGAAATAGATTATATTATAGAGCTTTATGATATTAGAAAGTTTGTTAGATTCATTATTGCAGAGTCTTTGGACAATGAGTTGCATTTAAAAAAACACTTTGGATTAGTATAAGTTAATTTTTGGCTCAGCATTCAAATCCAGCATATAAATGCTATCGCTAGTATGTGCTGAATTTGAAATCTGGAGAAATTAATAATGATAGCTTTTTGCTATCATATGGACCAGTGTAAAGCATTGCTTTTATTTTGAAATTGTATAAAATATATCAATAATATGGTTGAGGATAAAAAAATTAAAAAAGAAACACCTGTTAATTTTGCCGTGATAGAAACTGGGGGAAAACAGCATTTGGTCCAACCGGGAGACAAGATAAGGGTGGAAAAATTAGAAAAACCGCAAAAGGGAGATGTTTTGGTTTTTGAAAGCGTGCTTTTGGTTTCTAAAAAAGGAAAACTGGAGATAGGCAATCCTTATGTGAAAGGCGCCAAAATCAAAGGAAAGTGGTTGGCCGAAATAAGAGACAAAAAGATTAAAAACGTTAGGTATAAGTCAAAAACAAGACAATATCGCAGGCAAGGGCACAGACAGATTCACACACAAGTTCTTATTGGCGATTTTTAATCTCGGCGCCTGAGGGCGTTTTTAAGAGTATCTCTGTCTGCATATTCCAACTCAGTTCCCGTAGATAAGCCTCTTCCAAGTAGGCTTATTTTAAATGGATACTTTTGAACAATTGGTTCCAATATGCTTTTTATATATTGTTCGGTGTTCTCACCTTCTTTAGTGGCGCTAAAAGCCAGTATAATCTCTTTTAGATTTTTAGACATAGTCATTTGCTTTACTTTTTCAAATAATTCTTTCATTCTAACTTCTTCCGGAAGTTTTGCGCCGATTGGCGGAACCAATCCTCCTAACACATAGTAAAGACCATTGTAAGAATTGGCGCTTTCTATATTGTTTAAATCTATGTCTTTTTCTACAACCAATAAAACACCCTTATCTCTCTGTGGGTTGCGACATATTTTGCAGTTTTTATTTTGTTTGTTGTTTTTAAAAAAACACTGACAAGTTTCGCATTTTATTAATTCTTTTTTTATGTCTAACATTAACTTTGTAAAATCCGAGATAAACTTGTCATTTTTTTTAAGTAGCGCATAAACAAAACGGCGCGCCTGGCGGGGGCCAATACCGGGTAAGTTTTCAAAGCATTGGGCAAGTTGTGATATCGTGGAGTCCATAGAGTTATTTTTAAAATTCAACATTTCCATCATCTGTGTCTGCCATTATCAATTCCTCTGAGAATTTTTCGGGCTGGGTTGGCTCCTTGGAAAAACTGGCCGCTAAGTCTTTTTCTATATCCGTAAAGCTCGTCTTTTCTTGATTGAAGTACAAGTTGGTTTTTCCTGTGGGTCCGTTTCTGTGTTTTTCTATTCGTATTTCGGCTATGTTTTGTTTTGAACTATCGTGTTTGTATTTATCTTCTCTATATATAAAAATACAAACATCAGCGTCCTGCTCTATTGAGCCGGAGTCGCGCAAATCTGATAGGCGTGGAATGGGTGGGTGTCTTTGCTCAACGGCCCTAGATAATTGGGAGAGAGCTAGCACTGGTATGTTTAGTTCGCGCGCCAAAGATTTTAAGAATCTTGAAATTTCCGTCATTTGCTGAACCATGCTGTCACTGTCGCGACGAGGTCTCATAAGCTGCAGATAGTCAACGATTAAAAGTTCTATGTTGTGCTCGGATTTGAGGCGTCTCGCTTTTGATCTCATTTGCATAATATTAGACGAGGGGTCGTCATCAATAAAAATGGGAGCTTTGGAAAGTCTTGCCAGGGCGTCGCTTATTTTTTTGAAGTCTTCTTTACTGGCTGACATCTGTCTGTTACGAAGGCGCCACATATCAACATAAGCTTCTGCTGCGAGGAGGCGGTCAACAATTTGGTGCGCGGACATTTCCAAACTGAATATTCCGACAGGTATGTTGTGTTGACAAGCGGCGTTTCTGGCTATATCCAGGGCAAGGGACGTTTTTCCCATAGAGGGTCTGGCGGCCAAAATAATTAAATCAGACTTTTGCAATCCAGCCAGCTTGTTGTCCAGTCCGTCAAAACCGGTTGGTACCCCGCGCATTTCTCCACTTGATTGTTTGTCAATTCGTTCCCAGGTGTCTCCCAAAAGATTTTTTAATTGTGAAAACTTTTGAAGGGAATTTCGGGCGATATTGAAAATTTTTTGTTGAGCCTGATCTAGAAGAGAATCAATATCTTCCTCTTCTTTGTATCCAAGTTCGGAAATATGTTCGGATGCGCCTATTAGATCTCTTAAGATTTTCTTTTTGCGGACAATCTCTGCGTAATAGGTGGCGTTGGCGGCCGATGGAACGCTGTTTATCAGTTCTGCTAGATATGTTTTTCCGCCAGCTTGTTTGATTAAATTTCTTTCTTTGAGAAATGTTGAGACTGACAAAACATCTATGGGTGAATTTTCTTCCGCTAAAGATTTTATTGCGCTATAAATAATCTGATTCTTGTTATCATAAAAATCTTCCGGTTCTAAAATATCCAAGACTTGGCTTGCCATATCGGGGCGAATCATCAGCGCGCCCAATGAGGACAGTTCGGCTTCTTTATTGTTTGGAGGAATTCTCATCCTTTCTATCTTATCAGACAGAACACCCCTGGTTCAAGCTGGATTTTTGTGGTTAAAGGGGAAAACATGTGGAGAGTTGTTGCCCCGTGAATCTTCTATTTTGTATCCTAGTTTTTCAATTTCTATGCGAATTTTATCAGATTTTTCCCAGTTTTTTTCTTGACGCGCTCTTTCTCTCTCTTTTGTCAAAATAAGAATTCTTCTGGGAATTTCAACCTTTTTATTTAATCTGAGTCCCATGACTTTATCGAAATCAAAAACTGTTGCCAATTTATCTTCGTTGGGCATGTCCGATTTCAACACTTTTTGTAGAACCGCCAAGGCTTGTGGTGTGTTGAGGTCTTCGTTTATTTTGTCCGAGAATTCTTTTTTGTATTTATCATTTATTTTTCCGCTGTCATTTCCGAGCAAATAAATTTGTTGTCTTAGGTTGCCGAGCCCATTTTGAGAGGATTCCATTCCTTGCCACGTGAAATTAATTTTGCTTCTGTAGTGGACGTTTAGCGCGAGGTAACGAAAAGCTAGCGGTTCAAAATTTTTTTGTTCAATATCGTCGAGGGTGTAAAAATTTCCCAATGATTTTGACATTTTTTGGTTGTTGACCAAAAGATGCTCCCCCTCAATCCAATAACTTGCGAACTGTTTTCCCGTTGCCGACTCTGATTGCGCGATTTCGTTTTGGTGATGGGGAAATATTAAGTCTACCGCGCCGGCATGGATGTCAATCGTTTCTCCTAAATATTTTGCGCTCATGGCAGAACATTCTATATGCCAGCCGGGCCGTCCTTTTCCAAAAGGAGCATCCCATGAGGGTCCACTGTCTGTTGTTGATTTCCATAACACAAAGTCGCTGATATTTTTTTTGTCATATTCGTCATTTTTTATTCGCGTGCCATGTTTTAATTCATCTTTTTTAATAAGAGCGAAAGAGCCGTAATTTTCAAATTTTGAAATATCAAAATAAACTGAACCGTCTTCGCTTTTGTAGGCGATGTCTTTGTCCAAGAGCGTTTCTATGAGCTTAATCATTTCTTGGATATGTTCCGTGGCCTTTGGGTAATGGTTGGCCTTTTCTATGTTAAGTTTTTCAATGTCCTTGTGAAATAATTCGGTGTATGGTTTTGTGACTTGTTCAAGGGTTTTGTTTTCGCCTTGCATCCTTTTTATTATTTTGTCGTCTATATCCGTGATATTCATTACATGCCTTACCTTTTGACCGTCGTATTCCAATGTTCTTTTGAGAACATCTTCAAAAATATAAGTCCGCAGATTGCCTATATGAACCTTGTCATACACGGTTGGACCGCAAGTGTATAGACCCACCTGTTTATTGTTGATGGGTTTAAAAATTTCTTTTTTACGAGTTAGGTAGTTATATAAAGTTACAGCCATTTTTTCTTTTTAAAATACAAAAACATCCCGGTGGTTGCGGTTAGCATGGCGCCTGCTATTATCCAAAAATCTCCTCTAATTCCGACGACGGGAGTGTTGACCGTATTCATTCCGAAGATACTTGAAAGAAGCATAAGAGGAAATGTTATGAAGGCCATAATGGTCAAAACTTTCATAACCTCATTCGTTTTTGTTGAAAGAAGAGATTCGTTTGTTTCCCTTAATGTTTCCAGGGTGTCCTTACTGTTTTTTATTGAATTTTTTATTTTCGTAAACTCCCCAATAATTGTATTCAGGTAGTGTTCAAAATCTTTTTCAAAAAAATCTTTTTGTTTTTTCTTGTTTTCTATATAAGTTTCTTCCAACGAAGAGAGGACGCTTTCATGCGGATAAAGCGTTGTCTGGAAATCCAAAACGTCTCTTTTCAGCATGGATATTTCTTTGACCATCTTTTTCTCTTCTCCTTCAAATATCATTTTTTCCACTTTGTTTATTTTGATGTTCATTGTGTCAAGCTGTCGGATTGTTATGTTGTATAATTCTTTTAAGATACTAATAGCCAAAAAACTTGCATTTTTCCCAAAGTATTGTTTTCTAAAACTTTCTTGAGTTTTGCACCCTTGGATGAATTTTTCAAGCGGTTGGGCGGGCAAGTAGTGCGCCGTTATGAGAAAGTCTTTTCCGATTACAAAGTCTATCTCGTGGCTTATTTCCGGCTGTTTAGGGACTGTTACAAAAGGAAAGTGTAAGATTAAATAAAGAATACCCGCGTAAACATCCACTTTGGGACGCATGGTTAAGCTTATAAGCTCTTCAGCAACCAGCGGGTGAATGGTATATTTTTTAGATATTTCCGCCACTTCTTCGGCGCTGGGCGAGAAAAGGCTTATCCACGTTAAGTTCTCATGTTTGATAATTGTCTTCATGTGCGAGAATTAGATTTTAATTGTTAATTGTTGTTATTTTTTTGTAATGATATATTATGAATATTATAACATTTATGAGTTTTATAAAAAAGTCTACATTTGTCGGTGGCCTAGTTGTCATAGTTATATCTGTCTTCATTGCAGGTGTTTTTTTGGGTTACAACGAAAGACCGGAAGCCAAAAAAGTAATTTCTATTTTTAATAAAGAAAACCCGGCTGTTTTGGCGGAATTGGACTTTGATTCATTTTGGAAAATATGGAATGTCATTGAGTCTAAATATGTTTCCAATAACGTTTTAGATAGAAAGGAAATGCTTTGGGGCGCTACTGCCGGTTTGGTAAAATCTTTAGGAGATCCTTACAGTGTATTTTTCTCTCCTGAAGAAGCGGATCTTTTTGAAAGTAGCGTGCGTGGAGATTTTGAAGGTGTGGGAATGGAGATTGGTATTAGGGATGATATTTTGACGGTAATTGCTCCTCTTAAAGATACTCCTGCTGAAAGGGCGGGATTAAAATCCGGTGATAAAATTTTAAAAATAGATGATGTTGTTACAAATGATATGGATATTGATGAGGCGGTGAGATTAATTCGGGGAGAAAAAGGGACGGAAGTAGCTCTGTCCGTTTTAAGAAAAGGCGAGGAGGGCGCTTTGCAAGTTTCAGTTGTGAGAGATGTTATAAAAGTTCCCGCCTTGGAAACCGAAAGGAAAACAGCAAAAGCGAAAGACGATGGGGGAGTCAACGATGTTTTTGTAATACACTTGTATAATTTTTCCGCAAGTTCAATTGAGTCTTTCAGGAATGCCTTGGGGGAAATGGTTAATTCCGGAGAATCCAAACTCATTATTGACTTGAGAGGAAATACGGGCGGTTATCTTGAGGCGGCGGTTGATATTGCCAGTTGGTTTTTGCCCGCCGGCGAAATTGTGGCGAAAGAGCGTTTTAACAACGGGGAGGAGCATCTTTACAGAAGCAAAGGATACAATATATTCAACGATAATTTGAAGTTGGTTATTTTAGTTAATCAGGGGACAGCCTCCGCGTCTGAAATTTTAGCGGGCGCTTTGAGGGAACATGGAAAGGCGACACTTGTTGGAGAGCAAACATACGGAAAAGGTTCTGTGCAGGAATTAGTAGACATTAGAGACGGAAGCGCCCTTAAGCTAACGATAGCAAGATGGCTTACCCCAAACGGTGAATCTATTTCCGAAAAAGGGCTAGAACCGGATGTTGTGGTAGAGTTCACAAAAGAAGACCTTGAGGCCGAAAGAGACCCGCAAATGAACAAGGCATTGGAACTCTTGACAGAAATGTAGAAATAGTGTAGCCTTAAACCTAAGGTTGAACGTTGTGAGTTTTTGAAAAAGAAAAGACAGGAGGTTTGAATGAACAAAAATTTGGCAAAAGTATTGGGGACGGCTGCAGTATGGGGAGGAATTTGTGGTTTGTGTTGGATGTTTAACTCTTTTGATATATTGTCTGGCAAAGGTGCTGGATTGATGGTTTTTGTCGGCCTGTTACAGAGCGCAAGTATCTGGCATTCTAAGTAATCATTCTAAGCAATGAAAAAGCGAGAAGCTGGCTGAAATATGCCGGCTTTTTTATTTCGTACTATAACCCTCACGGTCGTGACACCTATAGTACAATATCGTCTGTGGGACATCGGATGTCCCACAGAAACACCTATTCCTATCAAACCTATCTTATACATTCCACACGACATCGTAGGTTGTGCGCAGAAGGCATCGGAACTCTTGACAGAAATGTAGAAAGAGTTTAGGGTGTCAAATATATGAGAAAACAAAAATTGTTTCATAAATATGTTTGTATGTCTAACCCAACTATTTGGGGCGCTGTTTCGTTGGGGCAATTTTTGTGTTTTTCTATGAAATAATTTTATCTTTATAATTGAACATAAAAACTGCTCCAGCGGATAGGCCACTGGGGCAGTTTTTATTTTGTCCCCGTCTTAGCAGGGCCGGCAAGAACATTAACAATTAAACAAAAGGAGAAGAAAATGGAAAGGAAACAAGAACAGCAGAAAATCGTCTTTTTGGAGGGGGAAAAAGTAATCCTACGACCCCTTAATAAGGCAACTGATTTGCAAAATTGTGTAAGGTGGATGAATGATCCGGAAGTTCTTCAATTTTTATCACGGGTTAATCCAGTGTCTTTTATGGAAGAAGAGGAATGGTTTGACAATTTGGCAAACAGACATGACGATATACTGCTTGCAATTGAAACTAAAGAAGGTCGTTTTATTGGTGTTTTGGGTTTGCATAATATTGATCGTGTAAACAGGACTGCAATTCATGGAATTTCTATTGGAGAAAAAGATTACTGGGGCAAGGGATATGGAACCGATGCAGGAATGGTTTTATTGAATTTTGCTTTTAATTCATTGAATCTTAGGAAGGTTCGTTCTTCGGTAATAGCGCTTAACAAGAGAAGTTTAAATTATCACTTGAAATGCGGTTATAAAGAAATAGGTCGTGCCCGGGAACAATTTTTCACAAATGGAAGCTATTGGGACGAAATACTTCTAGGGGTATTTAAAGAAGAATGGGAAAAAACGAGGCAGAAAATGGCTGATTATGCTGATGACGTTGAGACGTTGCAGGACGGATATTATGAACGGTGTGTAGAAAGTCCTAGTTTAGAGAGTTCTGGTCCAAAAATAAAAAGTAAATCTTGGTAAAAAGGAGGTGAAAGCTATGAAAAATGACAGGATTGCTAAATTGATAAAAGGCGGATGCCCAACTAATGCTGTTGGTTTTATCTTATCGAAAGGGAAGATGCCCAGCCCAGAATATATTTCAAATATAAATTTTGAAAAGAAAAGGAAAAAAGCAAAGTAAAACAAAAATTGTCTTAATAAAAAAAAGAGGGGAGGTGAGAAAGATGGTTACAGAAGAACTAGCTAGGTGCTTGAATGATATCGAAGACCCAGTAGAGGGTTTAGATAAAGCCAAAAGCATTATCTTGGATTTTTTTGAGGATATTGAAGAATTGAATTGTTTGTCTGATGACGAAAAAGAAGAGTGCGTAAGGTTTATCTTGTGTCATTTGAATAGGCCAACAAACGAAGATGAAATTGGACAAGCCTTCTTTGCTTTGGGCAGAAAAATGTCTAGATAAAATAAATTAACAAAAAGCTGGCTGAAATATGCCGGCTTTTTTCTATCCTTGCTAAGTTGCGCGATCGCGTTAAATAGGTAGGATAGAAATTTTAATAATACTACACTTAAATCCGATCGTAAGTAAGTGTAGCGTTTTGTTGCACATGAATACAAAGGGGTTGAAAAGGTGATATTAACGGTGTAGGATTACAAATAATATGAAAGTTATATTATTGCAAAATGTTACTGGTTTGGGGCAAAAGGACGACGTTAAAGAGGTCAAGGTTGGTTATTGGCGTAATTCTTTGTTGCCACAGGGTTTGGCAATTGAAGCAACGGAAAGCCTTTTAAAACAAGCGGAAATTAGAAAAGAAAAAGAGAAAGAGGCAAAAGAATACGAGAAAAAACAATTTACTAAATTGTTGGA
>JAHISW010000094.1 GCA_018817995.1 Patescibacteria group bacterium
AAAGAAGATAGAAGTAAAAAATCCGGTTATTGCTTCTGTGTCTCTTCAATATGCCTAGGCCAATTTCTCTTCGTCTTGTTGTAAGAACTCTTGAAAATAACAATTTCTTTTTTATTTCCCAAACAGGTTCCCATGCCAAATATCGTAAACACGGAAACTCTACCACCAATGTTATTGTCCCAATTCACGAAAAAGAAATACGACACGGAACATTCAGATCCATTTTGCGTCAATCAAAATTAAAAGAAGAAGATTTTCGAAAAAAGAAAAATTAGGGTCAGTCGTAATTATTATAAATTATTAATTATTGGTTAACTGATGCCGGTATACGAATTCATACTAACTAACAAGCGTTAGTATGCATTGGCATATTGGCATCTCAAAATTGAATATGAATCCCGTTAGAAATCCGCAGAGTTTCTTGATGGGTGCAATATTATAATAAAAATATGACAAACAAAATTTCTAACGGGATGAAAACAAAAACTTTCAAAGTTGATTTCAATAATCGGCCACTTGTGGCCGAGTTTTCGGATTTGACGGAGCAGACGAATGGCGCCGTTATCCTAAAATACGGAGACACTGTGGTAATGGCGACCGTCGTTATGTCAGACAACCAAAAGGAGGGTTTGGATTATTTTCCCTTGACTGTTGACTATGAAGAAAGATTTTATGCCGTCGGAAAAATATTGGGCGGTCGTTTTACAAGAAGAGAAGGACGCCCCTCAAAAGAAGCCGTCTTAAACGGCAGAATGATAGACAGAACTTTGCGACCTCTTTTTGACAGAAAAATAAGAAATGAGATACAGGTAGTCGCCACCGTATTGTCCGTAGACGAAGACAACGACCCCGATGTATTGGCGATGCTGGCGTCATCTCTGGCATTGGCGGCATCCGATGTGCCATGGGAAGGACCAATCGGAGCGTTACGAATAGGAAGGGTAAACGAAAAACTTGTTATAAACCCAACACAAGAAGAAAAAGAGGGGTCTGATATGGATTTGGTTGTCTGCGGAAAAGACGGAAAAATAAATATGATTGAGGGGGGAGCAAACCAGGTGCCGGAAGAAGTTATTCTTCAAGCGTTTGAAACCGCATTGCCTGAAATTGAAAAGCTTATCAAATTTCAAAACGATATCATTAAGGAGACGGGTAAAGAAAAAAAATGGCCGGAAATAAAAGAGAGGCCATGTGAAACAGAAGCATTGTTTAATAAAACAATGAGAGAAAAACTCAGGGATGCTTTGGGTGAACCAAAAAACAAACAAGACCATTACCTTATATTGGGAGATTTGGAAAAAGAATGGGAAGAAATAGCCACAAAAGAACTGGGAGAGGATTGCGCCGGTCATGCCAGCGAATACTTTGAAGAGATGATTGACAAGATAATGCATGAAAATATCATAGAGCGGGAGCAGAGACCCGACGGAAGAAAAATAGACGAAATTAGGCCGTTATTCACAAAAGCGGGAATTCTTCCACGTGTTCATGGTTCGGGATTATTTTACCGCGGATTGACTCACATAATGTCCGTAGCTACACTGGGTTCGCCAGCCGACTTTCTCGTCTTGGAAGGTATAAAGTCAAAAGAGAGAAAAACTTTTATGCACCATTATAATTTCCCTCCTTTCTCTGTGGGTGAAACGGGCAGACTGGGAAACCCGGGAAGAAGAGAAATCGGACATGGCGCCTTGGCAGAAAAAGCATTAACCCCCGTCATCCCGTCAACCGGAGAATTCCCCTACACAATCCGCCTTGTTTCGGAAACAATGTCATCCAACGGCTCGTCATCAATGGGCTCAGTCTGCGCGTCAACACTGGCCCTAATGGACGCGGGTGTGCCGATAAAAGCGCCCGTTTCCGGCATAGCGATGGGGCTGATGTTGAGCGAAGACGACGAAAACAAATACAAAATACTGACGGATATCCAAGGCCCGGAAGACCACCACGGCGACACTGATTTCAAAGCTGCGGGAACAGAAAACGGAATAACGGCCATTCAGATGGACATAAAAATAGGAGGACTAACCATAAAAATACTGGAGGATTTATTAAAACAAAGCAAAAAAGCGCGAATGGAAATATTGGAAAACATAAAGAAAACACTCCCGGGACCAAGAAACGAACTGTCTCCTTACGCTCCGCAAATTATCACTTTTAATATCAACCCGGAAAAGAAAGGGATGGTTATCGGACCGGGCGGAAGAACCATCAATAAAATAATTGAGACAACGGGTGCGGAAATCAACATAGAGGAAGACGGAAAAGTTTTCATAACAGCCATGGACGCAACCTCCGCGCAGAAGGCCAAAGAAACGATTGAAGAAATAACATATGAACCGAAAGTGGGAGAAGTCTTCAAAGGACGAGTTGTAAAAGTGATGGACTTCGGAGCTTTTGTTGAAATAAAACCAAAAATAGAGGGCCTGGTACACATCTCCGAGTTAGCCCCTTTTCGCGTTGATAAAGTTACAGATATAGTAAAGGAAGGAGACAGCGTTAATGTAAAACTGATAAATATAGATGATCAGGGAAGACTGAAGTTGTCCATTAAACAAGTCCTTCCAAATGGTTCAAAAAAATAACAAAAACTCGAAAGTTCAAAACATCAGAACTTTCAGAAGCGATGCCTCCGATTTTGTAAAAGAAAAGGGGTCTTCCTTAACAGATCTTTTCATGGAACAGCAAAGGGCAACTTCCTTAGCAAAAGACCATGAAACCACTTCGGAAAGTTTTTCAACAAAAACACGGACCCAAAAAAAGATCCTCTTATACCTGCCACTTCTCTTGCTTTTTGTTATCGGAACATCAATATTTTTATTCTTAAGAAGAAGCGAACCCACCCCTCAGGAATTTACCCCGCCCCCGCCAACGCCGATAATCACCGGACAAAAAGAAGTAACATTGGAATTTAGTAACAAGAAACTTTTTGAAGAACAGTTATCAAAAACCATAGGCGCTCCCCGTAACCCAGGGGACCTCGTTTCCATAATAATCAAAAAATCGGACGAGAACGGCAATGTGTATTATCCGGATTCAAAAGAATTTTTGGATTTAATGCAAATTACCCCTCCTTCTTTCGTCACCTCTTTCATTAAAGAAAACTTTTTTCTTGGTTCTTTGCAACTTGCGGAAAACCATCCTGTTTTAATTTTTGAAATAGAAAAACAACAAAGCACTGTCTTCTCCGGATTCCTTCGCTGGGAGGAGAACATTCTATCAGATTTAGATTTTATCGTTGGGAATCTTTCTGTCCCATATTCGTCCCTTTCGTTCACAGACGAAATAATAAAAAATCAAAATGCAAGGGTGATTGAATGGCAAGACAACATCGTCTTTCTTTATATTTTCCTAGACAAAAAATACATAATTATAACAAACAGTTCGCGCGCGCTTGAGGAAATTATACGGCGATTTGTTCTTTTCAAGCTTTCTTAGTACAATACTAA
>JAHISW010000095.1 GCA_018817995.1 Patescibacteria group bacterium
CACAACATATTAAAATCCTCAACTATCGACCTCGGAGGTCGATAGTTAGTCGATAGTTAATTCAAAAAACCCTCGCGCTTTTGCGCGGGGGTTTTATTTTAATATTCCCACTCATCTGAAAAACCAAAGGTGCTAAACAATTCTCGCACCTCCTTTAGTGTTTCGAACTGAACTCTAATTATAAATTTTTCGTAATAATGAGGGTTGGCTATCCGTTTAAGTGTGGGTTCGACAAAAAAAACTTTTTTGTCTTTCTCTGCGACAATCCACGCATGACTTTCGTCGTCAATAACAAACTTTGCCCCAACCATAATTTTACATTTATATCCTTTTTGGGTTAAAAGATCATATAAAAGGGCTGATTGATTTGAACAATCAAAAAAACCTAATTTGGTTTTTCTTTTGTAATCTACTTTGTCTAAAATTTTTATTAATTCCAAAACCGCCTTCTTGTCAGGGATGTTTTCTTTTTTTACCTTAAGAGAAGCGCAATTGGTCACAAAAAACAAACCGATAAATAAAAGAACTGTTTTTCGCAAAGAAAATTTTTTCATCTCTTCCCCCCCTTTATTTTTTTATTTTCAAAGTTCTAGCATCACCGGACAATGGTCCGAACCGAAAATATCGGACAATATTTTTATTGATTTAACATTTTTAACAAAACTATCGTTCACAAAAAAATAATCCAAACGCCAGCCAACATTTCTTTCGCGCGCTCTGGATTTCAAATCCCAATATGTGTACTGTTCTTTTTTCTCCGGATAAAAATGCCTAAAAACATCGACATAACCCCCATCCTCCACTTTATCAATCCACGCTCTTTCTTCCAGCAAAAATCCCGTTTTTGTTTCGTTGGCTTTTGGTCGCGCCAAATCAATCTCTTTGTGAGCAGTATTCACGTCACCACAAAAAATAATATTCAGACCTTCTTTTTTTAATTTTTCAACATATTCCCAAAAGGCATCATAAAATTCCAATTTGTACGCCAATCTATCAGGACCCTGTCCACCATTGGGAAAATAGACATTCAATAATACAAAACTATCATAAAGCGCGACGATCACTCTCCCCTCTTCGTCAAACTTTTTGATGCCTATGCCGTATTTGACTTCCTGCGGTTTTTCTTTCGTGTAAATGGCAACTCCGCTGTATCCCTTTTTCTTTTCAGACGAAGAAAAGTATGAGTGATACTCCTCTGTTTTTTTCACCTCATCAGGGAGCTGGTCCTCTTCCGCTTTTGTTTCCTGCAAACACAAGATATCCGGATTTTCTTTTTTCAAAAAATCCAAAAATAACCCCTTCTTGTGAAGAGCCCTTAAGCCGTTTATGTTCCAAGAAACTATTTTCATATTATTAAAACCTCAAAATCTTTCTTAAGTGTATCTTTTTCTTTCGCATTATACAAAGCCACCGCGGGATGATATAGAGGAATAAATTTCGCCGTTCCATAATCCGTTTTCATTTCGAATTTTCTGCCGTGAATTTTACCAATAGAATCCAGTTCATTTTTCAAGCCAAATCTCTTCATCAAGTATTCCATTGAAAAACGACCCAAAGCCACAATGACCTTAGGTTGTATAACAGATATTTGCCTGTCCAAAAAAGACGCGTATAAATCAATTTCTTCCTGGCGCGGATCCCTGTTCAGGGGGGGTCTATCCTTAACTATATTGGTCACGTAAACATTTTTTCTATCCAAAGAAATATGCGCCAGCAATTCATCCAGCACTCTTCCGGACGCTCCGCAAAAAGGTCTGCCCGTGGCCACTTCATTTTTACCCGGAGCCTCTCCAATAAACATAATCTCGGCATAATGGTTGCCTTCCCCCAGTACTGGAAAAACACCATTTTTAATTCGCTCTTGGCACAAAAAAGACTCCTTCAGCCCAACTACTTCATCTTTTATTTTCCTCAAAAGTTCGATTCTGTTGTCATTTTTTACCACCATAAATAAATTACCCCACAATTCTCGCAATATCTCTATAAGTAACCAACAACATTAAAAGAATAAGTATTGCAAAACCAACGCTATTGGCAATCGCCATGGCTTTTTGGTTCATAGGCGAGCGTTTAATCGCCTCTACTCCTAGGAATAAAAGCCGGCCACCATCAAGAGCCGGAAATGGTATAAAATTAAGAATAGCCAAGTTGACCGATAACAGGGCGACAAATTGCAAAACATAAACAAAACCGAATTCGGCGACAGTCCCCACCATGCCGACAATCCCCACCGGTCCCCTTACTTGGGCCACCATATTGCCCCCTCTTATTATATCCAAAAACAAAGCCCCAAAACTTTTAATAATGGCCTCTGTCAAATAAACAGTGCTTTTTAACCCTTCCCAAACTGCCTTGTGTAAAGGAACAGAAACTATTCCTATTTTATCCATAGCAATACCTAAGGACCCAACTCCTTCAGGCGGATTTGAGCTAGGAACCGCTTTTGTATTCAAAATTTCTTTCCCCCTCAAATATTCAATATTTATTTCCCCACCGGCATACTTCTTAATAAACCCTTGAGTTTCAGAAATTTCCCTCACTTCTAAAAAATTTTCACCGGAAGAAAGCTTCAACAACTTATCGCCGGGAACAAATCCTGCTTTTTCCGCCGGTGTCCCAGGCTGAACTTCCAAAATAGTTACATGCGCCCCCTCTGTGCCGCTTTCAACACTTGTTGGGGCGCCAATAAGCAAAACAGCGCTAAGCAAAAACCATGCCAATATTAAATTAAAAAAGACCCCCGCAAACAAAATTGCCGCTCTGATATAAGCTGGTTTTGAACCAAAACTCCCCGCCTCCTCGGTAGACATGTCTTCCCCTAAAACCTTCACAAAACCTCCAAATGGTATCCAGTTCACGGAATAAACAGTCTCTCCCCGCTTCACGCCAAAAATTTTAGGAGGAAACCCTATACCAAATTCCTCTACCTTGGTCCCCGAAAGCTTGGCAACAAGAAAATGCCCAAGTTCGTGGAATAAAATTAAAACCGCTAAAGCGACGATAAATAATAAAATGGACATATTCTAATTCTTAATTTCTACTCCCTTTTTCTCGGAAACCTTGTCCAGCGAATCGTTTGCGTCGTCTACCATCTTTTGCAAATCATCTTTATACCTAAACTTATCGTCCTCGCTAATCTCCCCCTCTTTTTCTTTGTCCTGAATGTCGCGCCAAACTTCTTCCCTTTTTTTTCTCAAAGAAATCTTGGCTTCTTCCAGTTTTTCTGACAAAAGTTTCAGGAGAGATTTTCTCCTTTCCTCCGACAATTCCGGAAGTATGACTCTTATCGCTCCTTTCTCGGAAATTGCCTGCACTCCCAAATTAGACCCGCTAATGGCCTGTTCAATCGGCATAATGGCATCCGTATCCCATGGCCTTACGACTAAAGTTTGCGCGTTTTCTACAGAAATTGACGCCATCCCCTTAAGCTGGTTCTTTGTTCCATAATAATCAACCCTTATATTTTCAATTAAAGACGGGTTCGCTCTTCCTGTTCGCAGAAGAGAGATTTCATCTTTGAACCAATCTTCTGTCTCTTTTGCTTTATCTTTAAAGTTTAAAAAACTATACATTTTATTTTTAAAATTAATTATAAAATATACTTATATTATGCAAGAAAGATAATCTAAAATCATCCTCGGCGAGGACGACCTTTGGAAAAGGAGTCGTCTGCAATTCCCCAATTTGGACAAAGAAGCAACATTTTTTTCAGAAAAAACAGTTTCCGAATTTTTTCTTAAAACAATTTCCAAGCTGTCCAAAAGATCCGCTGTCTTATTTTTGCTGTCAATAAAATCTTCCATCATTTCAATCCTTTTGTCTACTGTAGAGCTTAAAAATTTTCCAGCAAGTTCTTCTTGCTCGTTTGTTAAGTTGCCCTCTCGTTCAAACTTTAAAACAACAAGACGGGACCTCAAGGTTTCTAAAATATTTTCGGAAGAATTTGTAATTATAAAAAAGTAACTCAAGCCGGATGGCTCTTCAAGAGTTTTGAGCAAAGCGTTCCCGGCTTCTCTGCTAAAAAAATTTGTTTTTATTATAAAAACCCTGCCTTTCCCAAAAAAAGATTTCCTATGAGATTTTTCTCTGATTTCTCTGGCATTATCTATGGTGAAAAGCTCTGTTTCCCATAAAGAAAAATCCGGATGAGAAAAAATAGACTCTTTCCCTCCCCCAAAAATATCTCCTGTCATTTCCATCGCTCTCTCCGTCGCCTTTTCCGTATCCCCAATCAAAAGATAACCCTGATGATAATTCCCCGCGTCCATAACCCCATTATGCCATTTTTGGGAGTTAAAGACAAAAAACCAACCCACAAACGAAATGCGATGTCGTTTGTGGGTTGAGCAAAAAGTATATAAAATCTGCGACCGCAGAAACTCTATACTTTAAAGCGGTTAACAAAAAAAGCCCGGAATTATTTTCCCAGGCTTTGAAAAGGCTAC
>JAHISW010000003.1 GCA_018817995.1 Patescibacteria group bacterium
CAAAGAATTTGTCAATAGCTGTTTTTTATATATGGATTAACCCACCTGCCGTTTATGTTTGCGTCCCCGTTCTGTCCTTCGCCAAAAAATACATCTTTAGGAATATCATCTCTATTAAAGTCATGAAGACAACCAAAAGCCCCGCACTCAACACACACAGCAGGACCGCAACCTTCCTCCCAACCATCTTTTCTGAACCGCCAAATATGTTCACAATCTTTTCTGCCATAACGCACTGACATTCATTAGCCCTCCTTTTCAAAGTTCACCTGCTTCTTTTTCTTTTTGCAATCTATCAATCCAACACCCAAAAGTCAAGTTTTTTGCAATAGTGCTAGTCAGGCACCTATCCCACGCTATAGCATTGAATAGGTACCTACTTACAAAACTATATAACTGTCACGACCGTGAGAGCTATAGTACACCCCAACTTCCAACCATTGAAGTTCAACTTCGATAGTTGTTCAGAAAAAATCCGCAACAAAAAATTTTATTCAGTTAGTTTATACAACTCATCAGCTACCGTCTCCATATCTTTTCGAACTTTATTTACTTTTTCTTGGTTTCTGAAAATGTTGGCTACTGGATAAGCGTTGTTACTACTTGCCGTTTTTTCTACTCCAATAAACTCTTTAGCATAAAACTCAAGACCAATATAGCTTTCTTCTTTTCCAACACGCAATTTTTTAATTGATTCTTTACTTAAATTTGTCTTTTTTGTTGCTTCTCTTAATTTCTCCGATATTGATACACTAGCAATGTTAAAATCTACATCCTGTTCTGTATCCTGTTCTGTAAGGATATTGGTAATTTTTTCTATACTGTTTCCAGTGTCAATAAATTCAGTAACTAACAACGTTTTTCCGAATTTATTCTTTTTCTTTTTTATAAATTTGTCAACATAAGATTCTATTCTTGGGTCTGCGTGTCTACCAGCAGAAATGAAGTAAGTATTGGGTTCTTTTTTTCCTTCCCTTTCTCTCACTTTTTCAAGAATATTGCCTAGTAGTAATGACGGTATTCTTCCACTGACTTCATCGCTTAGTATGGTGTCGTAGTTGGGCAATTCGTCTTTTAATTCTAAGACTAAACGTGCCAAAGCCTCCACCACAGCAAGGGGTTTCTGAAACTCTATCTCTAACTTGTCTACAAGAGTTTTGATATCAATTTTTTCGTCTATTATTCTTTCTGCCTCTTTGTCGTCCAGCCGTTTATATTCTTTTTCCTGAGACTGTTCCTTTTCTTCAATTGATTTTGTCTCAAATATTTTTTCGGGTTTCATAATGTTTTTATCCTATCACACAAATACATTTTTCTATACCTTTAGAAAATTCCGCTTGGGCTTGTGGTGGCCGTATTGTTCAGCCAAGTAATCGCGCTTGTGATAAACAAAGAGCCCCACATTTATGAGGCTCTGTAGCATAGACCGAAGGAAACTAGAAATGAGAGTTTAAATTCTCATTTTTGATTTTTTTCTTGTTTTTCCAAAAAATTCTGTGGCGTTTTTAGTTTTTATTTTCTCTTCGTAAGCCTAAGCCCAGAGAGATTTTTGTGGCACTAATCCACATTCTTCAAATATTGTAGATTGCAATAAATCTTCCCTTTCTTGTCCAGCTATCTCTTTGATTGGAGGGTTAAATTTAGACCTAACATCAAATCCACAAGAAATCCAAATTTTTGCATCTGAGGCGTTGTGCACAAAATAATTCGAGACACTATACGGCATAACTACTAAAATTAGGAATATAATAGAGATTGATAATCCTATCCATCTAGTTTTTATTTGCATATATTTTTATTATCCTTAATTATTTATTAACACCAACACTTCAATTTTATATTTTAACATCTTTTTTGTGTCGCCCCCATCCTCGTGGTTAAGCCACGGAAACCCCCATTCCTACAAAACCAAGCTTGATTTTGATGGAATGAAGGTAAAAAAGTGTCCTCCAATATTTTCACCCAAAATGATTGGGGTGCAAAAAAGACCTGCACAATTATACAGGTCTCTATTTTCTAGTTTCCCTACTTATTTTTTTGGAATACCCAAAAGTTTTTTCAACTCCACATACCATTCGTGAATTTCATCCAATTTTCCTTCCATCAACTGATTCGCCTTTTCTATCTTTCCAAACCTTTCTTCTGATCTTTTTCCTTTGTCATCCAAATAAGAATACTGTGGGCAATTTTCCACATGCTTTTTGACTTTTTCTAATAACTCATTCATTTTCAATTCTCCTTTTTAAAGAATTTTCTTCTCTACAAACTAACAATTTGGCATCAAAAAGTCAAATCTTAAACAGGTACCTATCCCATGCTATAGCACTGAATAGGTACCTAATTCATTATGGTCAGGATGCAAAAAAACCGACGCAATGCCGGTTTTTTCAAATTCATTTTTTTTGTTTATCTCTTTATAACCAAGAACCACCAGACTGTATAAAACAAC
>JAHISW010000011.1 GCA_018817995.1 Patescibacteria group bacterium
CCAAAACTAGAAACATCCACCTCCAAACATTGGGAGATGTAATAGCCATCTTCCTTCCATACTACTGATTTTAGGTTTATTTTACGCATGTGTTTGTTGTTTATACTATATTGGCAACTTATTCTTTTTTTGGCAATTCCGAATCTAGCGGACCAATACCAATACTTTTTTCTTTGCCGTATAATTTTTCTATTGTTTCTGGCAACAACAATGTACCAAAATCAACTTTTTTTGTGGTCATCATCTGTCTGCTACCATCTATTTCTATAAAAATGTCGCCACTGTCAAAAGATACGCCTTTTTCTTGCATAAATTTTATATCTTCGGGGTCTTCGGTATTTATACCACTCAATCGCTTGAATTCGTCCCTCGACAAAGAAATGATTTTTTCTTCTGTTTCTTCACTTTTATTTTCTGAAATTGGCGGTTGTTCAAATTTCATAATTTTATTTTGTTAATATTCACAAAAAACTGTATCGACCTACCTTTTTATATAAGGAACTTTCTTGGGTTTTTTTCCAAATCAATAAAACCATCGGCAGCTTCTTTTAATTTTCCGGAGGTTGATTTATCAAATGCCATAATTTCCGTTTGAATGCCTTTGTTTGATTTTAAGTATTCAATCAATGGTATAAAATCTCCATCTCCCGCAACTAGAATAATACTATCCATTTGTCCCGAAAGCTTGACGGCATCTATCGCAATGCCGACATCCCAGTCTCCCTTTTTCATCCCTCCGGGAAAAACTTGTAGGTCTTTTGATTTTATTTCAAAACCGGCCTTATTGAGGGCCTCAAAAAATGTTTTTTCCTCCGGCGTTTCTGTTCTGACCACATAAGCAATAGCTCGTATTAACTTTCTTCCTGCCACGGCTTCTTTCAAAATTTCTTTGAAATTAACTCTTTTTTTATAAAGCGCTTTTGCCGAATGATACATATTCTGCACGTCAACCAATACAGCAACACGCTGGTCTTTATTTTTTATCAAAGTCATTTTTTATTTATTTCTTTTTATCGGCGAGGGAGCGGTTTCTTTTTAATCCTAGTTTTTTGGTCAAAGACGAATAATTTTCTGAGTTTTTCTTTTTGAGGTAATCCATCAGAGTTTTTCGTCTGGAGACCATTTTGAGAAGTCCTCTTCTGGAATGATTGTCTTTCGGCTGTTTTTTCAGGTGTTCCGTCAGGTTTTTGATTTGCTCAGTTAAGACGGCGATTTGCACCTCCGAAGAACCGGTATCTTTATCATGAATCTGATGCTTTGATATAACCCTTCCCTTTTCTTTTGTACTTTTGACCATATTTGTAACTCTACACCAAATATTGGTATTTTGCAAGGGTTTGTAAAAACGAGATGATGAAAACGCGAGCTGTGTATAACTGTGCTTGCTTTTTTTTTGCAAGTATGTATATTGTATATATCAGCGCTTCCGCTAGCCATTAGGTCCGCGGAAGTTTTGTTTTATGTTATAATTTCTATATGACGACGATATTGCTTATAGACGGAGAAAATTTTAAGTCTAGAATTAAAAGAGCTTTGAACAACAAAGATATTGTTTGGCATGAATTTGATTTCAATGGCTTGTTCAATCTTGTGCTGGATGGATATAAAATAGAAAAAACGATTTTCTATTTTGCAAAAATAAAAACACACCCAAAAACAAAAGATAAATCACAAGAACTTATAGAAAAGCAAAGATTGTTGAAAACACATTTGGAGAAACAGGGGTTTGGGGTAGTTTTATCTGGCAGGGTTAGAGGACAAGAAGAGGAAGTTTTCTTTGGTAAAAAAATTTTGGTTTTTAAGGAAAAAGGCGTTGATGTGAAAATAGGAGTAGATATGGTAAGTTTTTCTTGTGATAAACTGTTTGATCAAATAATTTTGGGTAGCTCGGATTCAGATTTACAACCGGCGATAAATGAAGCAAAAAGGAGAAAAGTAAAAATTATATATTTGGGTTTTGAAGATAAGCCAAATAAGGGAATTTCCTACAATACACATAAAACGGTCTTGATTAGAAACTCAGAATTATCAAAGTTTTTGTAGTATCAATATTTTGCAAGGGTTTATAAAAGTTAAGGCCTCGGAACTGTCCGAGGCCTTTTAGTGGAGAAGGGGCTACTGGGGTCGTCGCAGTGCTCAGCCTAAGGCTGAGACAAAATCTGGAGCCAACCCGACGCGCCTTCTCTCACTATGCTTCATAGTATACACACCTACCAGATTTTGTCAAGGGGTTGCAAAAGTCAAAAAATATTTTTTATGGTCTCTTGGAATTCTTTGATGTCTTTTAATTTGTTCTGTAAAACATCATAAACTATACCATAATCCAAATCTTCGTAATCATGGGCAATTGTATTTCTAAAACCAACCATACTTGTCATTTTTTCCATCAATTCAATTTTAATAATATCCTTCTCATTTAAAATTTGAAAAGATTCTCTCAGAGTGCTTGGTTTGCGTAAATTTTTAAAAGACACAACAGCCCCGGCTAGTTCTATAGTTGCTTGCGTTGCCAAGTATAAATATCTTTCGACAGCCCCTTTTATATCTACATCGTTTTGTATCTCTTTTTTTGAATATTTTTTATATTTTTCAAGGATGTCTAGATATTTTTGAACAGAGCTTATTTTATTTTCTATAATATTAAAATTTGTCATATTGCTTTTGTTAAATTGTATTTTAATAAAAGAGAGCGAAAATCAAAATACTCATTAAATATTTTTGGTTCAACCAAAACTTTGTAAGGTTCTTTTTCGTAAATTAAATCTCCGTCTTTAATAATGTTATATTTAATTTCCGGTTTTTCGACGGTGTTTAACATAACGATATCAACCTTATCTGTTTTTAATTCAGCGCTTATTTTGTTTATCAGATTGAGTTTCAAGTCAAAAATTTTATTTTTATTTTTCTCCTCAGTATAAAAAGCAAAATCGTAATCGCTTAAAGGACCTGATTTTTCTGTCGCTTTTGATCCAAAAAAATAAACTAGCTTTATTTCCGGATAAAGTTCAAAAATTTTTTTAAGACTTTTTATGCTTATTTCTCCTTTTGCCATATTCCAATGGTATCAAATAACTTGTCTCTTGCACAGATGGAACATTAAAAATTGTGCGACGTTGGTGTATAATGATTGGATGATGTTAAAAGAGTTAAAAAAGCAGTATTTAGAGTATATAGAAATAGAAAGGGGGAGGTCTCTTAAAACCGTTGAAAATTACGACAGATATCTTATAAAATTTTTAGAATTTGCCAAAATAAAAGATCCTTCCGGAATTACAGATGACTTGGTTCGCAAATACAGAATGTATTTGAACAGAAGGGGACTTAAAAAGAAAACACAGAACTACTATTTAATTGCTTTGCGGAATTTTTTGAAATATTTATCGCGGATAGAGATTGAAAGTTTGCCTCCGGAGAGGATAGAATTGGCCAAGACGGGGGATAGACAAATTGATTTAATTAGTCAGGATGAGTTGATTCGGCTGTTGGGTTCTCCTTCAGGAAGTGACATTGGCGATTTGCGCGACAAGGCGATTCTGGAGATGTTATTTTCCACTGGCTTGCGTATTTCCGAGCTTTGCTCTTTGGACAGAGATAGCGTCGATTTAAAAAAAGACGATTTTTCTGTTCGCGGGAAGGGGGAAAAAATAAGAATAGTTTTTTTATCAGGCAGGGCTAAAACGGCGTTGAAAAATTATCTTGATAAAAGAGTGGACATAGAGGACCCGCTGTTTGTTAATTTAAATTCTACAAAGGACGGTCCTTGGCGATTGACACCGCGTTCAATTGAAAGAATTGTTGGGAAATGTGCTATAAAAGCTGGAATTTCAAAAAAAGTGACACCGCATATTATCCGCCACTGTTTCGCCACGGACTTGCTGGAAGCGGGTGCTGACTTGAGGTCCGTTCAATCTCTTTTGGGACACAGCAGTATAACGACGACCCAAATTTATACCCATGTTACAAATAGGCAACTGAAAGAAATTCACAGAGCTTTTCACGATAAAAGAAGATAGAAATAAAAAACCGAGTTATTATTTTTTTGCCAAAAGGTCAAATGAGATTTTTTGTTTTTTGAGATTGTTTATTATGTGTTTGGTTGTTTTGTAAGGATAGAGGTTTCCCGTTAGGCCTCTTTGGATAATTTCTTTTTTGGTTACGACATATTCTTTTCTCCGGGGTGTGACTTTTATGTTGGTATCATTGTAGTTTACCAAATAGGCGGGCATAACTTTGAAGCCGAGTGTTTTCATTATTGTAAATCTATGATGACCGTCCAGTATGACGAGAGTTTTTTTGTCCGCGACAACAGGCACAACAAATTTATTTTTTTTGACCTCCTCCAATAATTTCGGAAAATGGTCCAAGTCTATTTCTTCGTGGGGGAGTAGTGAGGATATCTCTATTATTTTAAGTTGAAAATTCATGTGGACCCACGGGGAGTCGGACCCCGGATTCCTCCATGCCATGGAGGTGTTTTACCACTATACTATGGGCCCCTATGCCCTCGGCAGGAATCGAACCCACATCGAGCCCTTAGGACGGGCCTGTTCTATCCGTTGAACTACGAGGGCGTGATTGGTTATTTAATACCGAGCAATTCCGAGAGCCTGTTTTTATCAAAACCTATTATAGTTTCATCTCCAATTTCAATAACGGGAACGGCCATTTGACCAGTTTTTTCCACGAGCTCACTCCTCTTCTCTTCGTCCATAGAGACATCAAATTCTTCGTATTCTATATTGTTTTCTTTGAACCAATCTTTGGCGATGTGGCAGTATGAGCATGTTGGGGTTGAATATATTTTTACCCCGTTAGAAATTTTCATAAATTTTATCGCTTAATTATAATAAAATAACTTTGTCTTGTTGTTTCCCGCGAGATTTTTCTTTTTGAATTTCTAACGGGGTTTACTTTAGGCATAAAAAATCTATTTAATTTTAATAATAATTAACTTTTGATTTCTTAGTGCGCAGGGGGGGATTTGAACCCCCAAAGGATTGCTCCCACTAGCCCCTCAAGCTAGCATGTTTACCGGTTTCATCACCTGCGCGAGCTTTGCCCTTCTGTCAGAATTATTTTGTTTTGAAACCCAGTTGACATGGATGGCTCTTTCACTGTTTAGAACACTTGAAAGCATAGCTACACCCAGTTCGGTAAAAACCAATGGATGTTTTCTTAGCCCCATCTTTTCTTTATTGGATATCACAATTTGTGATTTCCAATTTTCGAATTCTTGTTTGTTCATTTGAAACATGAAGTCTGAAGGAAAGCGTTTGTCGTTTCTACGGACAGCTTGATTAAGTGTTCGTGTTTCGACTCCATAAAGGTTGGCCAAATCTCGATCTACCATTACTTTCTTACCTCTTATAATAAAAATTCGGTCAATAATATTTTCATGTGGCATTACGACAAGGCTCTTATTCTTTTTTGGCTTCGTTCTCGGCTTTTTTCCCGACGTCCGTCTCTGGCGGAGTCTCCTTAGTATCCATCATGACTTTTCCTATTTGTTTTGCTTGTTTCATTTTCTTTCGGATAGCCCTGGCGGCCCTTTCTCTTAAATAGTAAAGTTTCGCCCGTCGGACTCTTTTGGGGCGGCTTATAAGTTCTATTTTTTCAATTTTCGGAGAATATAGAGGAAAGATTATCTCAACACCGACATCACTCGCCTTCGCTGTCTTTCTCACAGTAAAAGTGGCCCCCGGTTCTTTTCCGTGCTTTCTAGCTATAATCAGCCCTTCAAACGCTTGAAGGCGACTCTTTTTTTCTTCTTGGATGCGTTGCCAAACGCGCACAGTGTCTCCGGGCTTGATATCCAACTCCTCTCGTTCTTGTGTATTTATTGGTGATAATTGCATTGTTATTTTTTATCATACTCTTGAAGCGATTTCAAGACCTTGTTTAAATCATCCGGCAAATCCGCCTCCAGTTTTATTCTGACGTCATTAGGTAATGTTAGTTCGATTGATTGCGCATGCAAGAAGTGTCTTTTAAGACCAAAAGGACACCCTGCCCCGCCCGGCGGGGTAAACTTTTTTGTATAAATTTTATCACAAACAATGGGGTGACCGATTGATTTCATATGGATTCTTATTTGATGCGTGCGTCCTGTTTTGGGGTAAACCCGCAAAAGCGTATATTCTTTATATTTTTTTAACACCTCATATTTTGTGATTGCATCCCTACTCTTAGTAAACATTTTGACGGGAGTTTCTATCGTTCCTTTGTTGTTCTTAACTGCGCCTCTTACCATGGCAATGTATGTTTTTTTTACTTCTCTGTTCTTGAATTGTTCTTTCAAAAATTCAAATGTCTTTTGATTTTTGGCGACAATCAAAACACCCGAAGTGTCTTTGTCTAATCTGTGGACAATACCGGGCCTTAAACTAGGGTCGTCGCCGATGTTTTTAATTTCCGGGTAATTTTCAATCAGCCAACCGACTAGCGTTTCTTCTTCGCTGTTTGTTGTTGGCGCGGGATGGACAAGAAGTCCGGCGGGTTTATTCACCGCGACAATATTTTTGTCTTGGTAGATGATGGTTGTTAACATCGCAGATATTTGAAAATTTCTTTTTCCGAATAATTTAATGCCTGCAAATAACTTCTTACAAAATCCCACATCAGGCCTCTTTTAATTCGTTTTTTACGGGGGATAGTAAAGGCTCTGTTGGTTTTTGTGTGGGTTATTTTATAGTGTTTTGAACCGTCGGCAAAAGAAAAACCGCCCAACTTTTTAATTGTTGCAAAAATATTTTGCGGAGAACAATCAGATAATTTAGGATAATTCAATTTAATTCTTGCTGAACTCTAAAGTTTTTCTTTTTCCGGCAATGATTTTCTGTACGGCGTCTTCTATTTGTTTATGGCGGCTCTTTTGTTCCAATAGGATTTTGATTTTCATTGGAATATAGTATCCCAGCCTGCGTCTGTACTTCAAGGGGATGTCAAAGTAGGTAAAAACCGAGTCATTTACCATTTGGATTAGCTCAATAAAATTTTCGGCTTGAGTATAACATCCCGGAAGATTTTTTATTTTTGCCCAAAACCCCCCCTCTTCGGCTTTATGAATTTCAACTTCAAGTTTTGAGGGCATGGCCATTATGTATTCTATAAATTTTTCTTCTCCTTTCTCCATATTTTTAAAGATAGCATTTGGATTGCCTTTTAGCAATAAATCCTTGCAATAAATATATTTTCGTCTTCATAGATGATATTTAACATTTGTTTTATTTAGAGTGTTTTATAATCGTAAGGATTTTATAGGTACTTTCGTGAATTAAAAAATAGAACCTGTATTCTCTGTTCACGCGCGCTTGCCAAATATCATTCTTTTCGTCATATTTTTTAGCGCGCAATGAGGGATGTCTTAGGCTTTTTAACAGCAAAGAAAACTGTTTGTCGGTGGCTACCTGCAATGTTTCGGTTAATTTTTTATAATCTCGTTTGGCTTTGTATGACAAGAGAAATCGCATTGTTTTCAATCTTTTTCTAATCCTTTTTTAAAGTCCCGGATATTTTTGAACGGACCAAAAACACGGCCATTTTTTATATCATACACGCCTTCCGCAATGGCTTTATTAATTTGCCACTTTTTCTTTTCTTCCAAATAAAGATTTAGGGCAACCCTGAAAAGTTCGCTTTTTGTTTTGTTTTCTTGGCGGGCAGTCTTTCTAACTGTTTGGGCTATTTTAGGCGGTAGAGAGATTGTAAGTGTTTCCGTTGTTCTGCTCATAATAATTCCAGTGTATTACTTAGTATTACTTATGTCAATAATTGCGATAATGTTTTTATTTTTTATTAAACTTTTTGTATTTTTTGTATAATTCCTTTGCTCTTTCTTTAGAAATTGATTTTACATATGAGACATTGTTGCCATATGATTCGGGAACATCAAATATTTTGTGTCTAAACAGTGGTCCCCACGCCCATTTTGAAATGATAGTATCTTTGTTCTCAATAATGCCAGCATGGGTAATTATTTTAGGATAGTTTTTCAAATCATGATATATAATATAATCTCCTTTTTGCGGGTTGTCAGTGCACGTTAATATTTTGTCGTCTAATAATTTTTGAAACAAAGCACTATAAATAAAACCACTGCAATCTTTTATTAAATTACTGTCATGGGAAAGACCTAAAATATGGATAAAACAATTGTAATTTTCGTTTGAGCTTGGGGGGGGTTCAAGAATTTTTAATTCTTTTGGAATAATTTTTTGAGTGTGTTTTTTGAATAGACATGGCTTCCACCAATTATTTCCATTATCTTTGTGGATGATTTCATCCAATTTTTTTCGCAAATTTATCATGGGCATAGGGTGCGTTTGTTTGACGAAATCCGAACCTTTTTTGAACGGAACTGACGGCGCGCTTCGCGCGCCAAACTGAACGCTCGGGCGGGCAAAAAGGAAGGGGGTTGGGGGGAAGGAATTTTTGCCCGCCCTCGCTTTCCGCCGCC
>JAHISW010000012.1 GCA_018817995.1 Patescibacteria group bacterium
ACAATAGTTGAGAACCAAACTCCTTTTTTCTTGTTGGCATATAATTACCACAAAGGAATTATCGCTTTGTTTTTTTTGATGTCCTTTTTTATTCTCGTTGGTTTTCTGATTAATTACTTAGCCTCAAGTTCTTAATGCAATAATTCTTTAAATACTTCGTATGGTGTTTGCCATTCTAATATTTTTCTAGGACGACCATTTAGAAGATCTTGAACCTTTTTAATTTTATACTTAGATATTTTTCTGAAATCTGTCCTTTTGGGAAAAAATTGTCTAATAAGCCCATTAGTATTTTCGTTAGTACCTCTTTCCCAAGAACTATAGGGATGGGCAAAGTAAACTTTCATTTTGGTGTTTTTGGTAAAAAGCTTATGCTCTGCCATTTCTTTTCCTCTGTCATAAGTCATTGATAATTTCATCTGTTGTGGAAGTTTATTCGCCTCTCTTGCAAAAGCTTTACGAACCGACACCGCGTCTTTGTTTTTTAATGGGACAATTATTGTTGTCCTTGTTGTGCGTTCAACTAGTGTGCCTATGGCTGACTGATGATCTTTGCCTATTATCAAGTCTCCTTCCCAATGTCCGGGAACAGTTCTATCTTCAACTTCTTTTGGTCTTTCTCCTATGCTGATCATATCGGGTATTTGTCCTTGTTTCTCATACCTTTTTTTATTATTACCTCGTTTGCGCTTATTCTGTCGCAAATACGATTTAAGTTCTTTTTTAAGCGAACCTCTTGGTAAAACATATATGTAACTATAAATTGATTCATGCGATATTCTCATGGTTGTATCTTCAGGATAATCTCGTTTTAACGATTCTGCAATTTGTTCTGGAGACCAATACAATTTTAATTTTTCAAAAACATAATTTCGTAGTTGTTCGTTAGTATCAAGCCTTCGCGGTTTCTTTGGTATTTGTTTGCGTATTCTAGCACAAAGTTCACCGTCTTCAGCTCTGTAATGATCAGGTAAGAATTGATAAATGAAATTGCCACGTCTAATCTCTCTGCCAATTGTACTCGCATCTCTTCCAGTTGCGCAAGCAATATCCGTTTTTGATTCTCCCGAATACAAACGTCTGCTAATTTCTTCACGTTCTGTGAAGCAAAGTCTTTTATATGTTTTCATAATGCAACGTATCTTAATCGATAATAGATACTATTGCGCTAGCAACTTGAGAGTGGCTTAGAAAGCCACAGACAAAGGGTTCCCCAAAGCCTCAGCAACCTTAGCCACTATGTCATCTGCTCTAGATGCCATAACAAAAACCTCCCTATATATTTAATTGGGGCAAAGAACCAATTGCATCCATACAAGCAAATCATCCCAACGCCTGTCAAGAAATTACTACAAAAGAAAATAATTCCCAACGGCAAATTTGAACTGCTGAACAAACAATTCTTTAAAAAATCTCAAATTGTTTTGTTCATAAAATAAAATCATCGCCTTTTTATAATCTACCTCATCCACACTCCGAAAAGACAACGGACAAACATCGTAAGCCAAGAGCATGGCATCTCCCAAAAGACGGCTCGTTCTTTTATTTCCGTCCTCAAATGGCTGTATGTATGAAATCATTGAAATTAAAACCAACGCCTTCTCAAATGGATTTCCCAAAGATTCAACTAATTTAATCACTTTTTCAACAGCTTCCTCAATTTGATGTTTGTTATCTAGCGGTCTATATCCCGTTCCAACAATGCCAACCGGCGCTTCTCTTATCCCCTGCTTAATGCCCATGCCTTCCACAATAAACTTTTGTATATTTTCAATTTTTCTTAAATCTATTTTTTTAAATTCTTTTTTGTTTCCTAAAATATAATCTAAGGCCTTTTTGTGATTTAATATCATTGTTGCCTCTTCTTTTTTGTGTCCCGCGGCTTCTTTATTTTCTTTAATCAAAATTTCCGTATCAAGCAAAGAATAAGTGTTCCCTTCTATTTTTGAAGACTTCCAGCTCAGTTCAATTGATAATCTTTCAAATTCCTTTTTCAAAATAGTATCTGACAACCTTTTTATTCTTTCTCTGTAACCGCCGTTTAGTTTTTCCAACCCTTCAATTTCTCTTTTTGAAAACAAGTCTTTTAGATTTTTGAATATATCAAAATTAAAATGCCCAAAAAGGATATTTCTTTCGTCTAGAGAAACCTCAAAATATTTTTCTACATCTATATATCGCAATAATTTATTTTCCACATTATCAAGATAACAGACGTTCCTGCCTCCGCCTTCTTTTTTTATCAAATCTTTTTCAAGAAGTTCTTCCAGGTCTCTTACAACAGTAACACGCGAAATGTCACCAAGATGCTCCACAATTTGTCTATTGCTTGCGCTTTTGTTGACTTTGATAAAGTCTAAAATTTTTAGTTGTCGTTCATTTAATTGTTTCATCGTAATACCCTTAATTGTATCGTCTTGAATCAAAAAATGAAACAATTGTACTAAAACCGCCTTGCTTTTGATGGAATAGGGTAAAAAATGGCTATCACACATCTAGGGCGATAGCATGAAATATGTGACGAATCCTCTACTAGATTACAAAATTTATTAGTTTGTCTTTTACAAAAATAACTTTTTGGGATTTTTTGTCTGCCAAATACTTGTTGAATTTTCCTTCTTTTGAAATCATCTCTTCCGCCTCCTGCTGGTTCATTCCTTTTGGAACAACAATACTCCCTCTAAATTTTCCGTTTACCTGCACCACCAATTCAAAATTGTCTTCCGTTATTTTTGCGGGGTCATATTCCGGCCAGTTTTTGTCGTCAAAAATAGACTCTTTTCTGCCCAACCTTGACCACATTTCTTCAGCCAGCGCAGGAGTAAGGGGAGAAACAACCACAAGAAATTTTTCCCACGTATCTTTGGAAAATTCTTTGACGGAAGTCAGAATATTTGTCATCTCCATAAGACGCGCGATGGCCGTATTGTATTTCTGTTCTTCAAAATCTTCTTCAACTTGTTTTATTGTATTATGAAGTTTCTTTATCACTTCTTCGCTGTCCTGAACACTCTCTCTAACTTTTTCTTCAAGACGAAATATCTTTTCCACCCATCTTTTTGCTCCTATCACACCATCGTCTGAAAAAGACCTGTCTTCACTCAACGGCCCCAGAAAAAGCAAATATGTTTTTAACGCATCATAACCCACTCTTTCTCCGTATTCTTCCGGTCTCACAACATTGCCTTTTGATTTACTCATTTTGTTCCCGTCTTTCAGTATCATTCCATTGGCTCTGAACTTTTTGAAAGGATTGTCAAAATCAATCAGACCTAAATCATGCAATGCCATCGTTATAAATCTCGTGTACATAAGATGAAGAACAGCATGTTCGTTCCCGCCCACATAAAAATCAACAGGAAGCCATTTGCTTGCCCTGAGTTTGTCGAAGGGTCTCTCGTTGTCATGGGGACTCAAATACCTATAGTAATACCAGGCCGAATCCAAAAAATTATCCATCACATCCGTTTCCCTTTTTGCATCGCCTCCGCATTTTGGGCATTTTGTATTCACAAATTCTTCAACACCAGCCAATGGGCCATGTCCATCACCAGTCGGCTCCCA
>JAHISW010000002.1 GCA_018817995.1 Patescibacteria group bacterium
CTAACTGTATTTGCTACTATATTAGATATGTCTAAACTTGTCCCAACAATTGGCCTGGAAATACACATAGAACTAAAAACCAAAACAAAGATGTTTTGCGATTCTTTGAATGACCCGGACGAAAAACACCCCAATGTGAACGTTTGTCCTGTGTGCATGGGGTATCCGGGTGTTTTGCCTGTCATAAATAAGGAGGCTGTAAAACATGTTTTGCGAACTGGCCTGGCCATTGGCGGAACCTTGGCAGATTATACGCAATGGGACAGAAAAAACTATTTTTATCCAGACTTGCCAAAAGGTTACCAAATAAGTCAAAACAAGTATCCACTGGTAAGTGGGGGCGGTTTGAACGACATAAAAATAACACGCATACACTTGGAAGAAGATGCTGGCAAATTAATTCATCAGAAAGATTGCACTTTCGTTGATTTTAATCGAGCCGGCGTGCCTCTTATGGAATTAGTCACCGAGCCTGATATAAAATCTCCTGAACAAGCCAGAAAGTTTGCAGAAGAGTTAAGGCTTCTTCTCAAATATCTTGATGTTTCTAATGTTGACATGGAAAAAGGCCAAATGAGAATAGAAGTAAACATAAGCATGGCTTCTGAAAATTCTTCTGAACTGGGCACAAAAGCTGAAATAAAAAACTTGAATTCTTTCAGAATTGTAGAAGATGTCATTAAATATGAAATTGAAAGACAAACAAAAATTTTGGAAAAAGAGGAGAGGGTAGTTCAGGAAACAAGAGGATGGGACGAAAGCAAACAGAAAACATTTTCACAGCGCGCAAAAGAGGAGGCGCATGATTATCGCTATTTTCCGGAACCTGACCTGCCTTCGCTAAAAATCAGTGAAATAAATGATTTCCAAAATCTTGAAGCAACAATTCCTGAACTGCCATGGGAAAAGAGGAAAAGACTTAAAGAGGAATATGGCATCAAAGAAGATTTAATAGAAAATCTAACAAACGATTTAGATCTTTCTAGTTTTTTTGAAAGAACTATTTCTGAATCAAGGGCGGATGGTAAAAAAATATCCAAAGATAGAATTGTTGCGCTTACGGCAAATTATATCACGTCCGATTTGGCCGGGATAATGAAAGAAAAACTTTTGGATTTTGAAAGTCTGCTTGTTACGCCTGAAAATTTTGCCGATTTGATAATTATGGTAGCGGAAGACAAAATTTCATCTCGGGTGGCAAAAGATGTTTTGAAGGAAATGATTGAAACCGGAGCGGAGCCACACGTTGTTGTGTCCGAAAAAGGACTGGAGCAAACAAGCGACACGGAACTAATAAAAGATATAGCAAAAAAAATAATTAATGAAAACACTAAAGCCGTAGAGGATTATAAAAAAGGAAATGAAAATTCTATTCAGTTTTTAGTTGGTATGATTATGAAAGAAACAAGAGGCGTAGCCAATCCGCAAAAAGTAAAAGAAATTTTAGAAAAATTGCTAAAATAAAACACACTACACTTTTTACACAAAATCAAGGTTTCGGTCCTGGTTTTTTTTGGTATGATAATGGCAGAAAATATACAACGAACTTTGACAAAGAAAGAGAAGGAGGGGTGCTAAAATGGCAAAAGAGAACGGATTCCAGAAAAAAATTCTTGAACAGAATGTTAACGCAAGAATATTGGAAATCATTGGGTCAGGTATTCTTTTGGAAGAAAAAGGATTAAACAATCTCCACGAACAAATCTGTAAAGAATTTCCGCAAAACAGGCCAGACAAAAGGCGTTTCAAAAATCGTATACAGTGTTTAATATGGAGAAACAAACCGATTGATAGCGCTTTGCAGGACATTATTCGCAATCGTCAGAATCCTTTAAAATTAAAGTCTATTTATGATTTTATTCCTGATGATTTTATATTGAAACGTGCAGATTGGCACAAGGGACTTATACGCAGTAAAGCCAAAAAAATAATTGGCAGAGATCTTCCGGGTATTGGAAGAATAGATTTGGGTAATGATGTTCAAAATTTTAAGATACCCCAAACCACTTTCAAAAAGCCCCTTGTTGTAAAAACAAAAAATTCCAACAATTGGCCCGTGATGATTTTAAATGGCACAAATCTTGGAATAAAATATGGCCCTGACATTGTAGGCAATGTTGCTCGTAAGGCTCTAAGTGACGCAGAGGCACGCAGGGATGAGGCTGTAATTTTAACCAATTTTCTTTGCTTTGATTTGAAGAAAGCAGGAGGACCGGCAAAAACAGCTCGCGCCCAGATTCTAGGAGACAACATAAATCCGGAACTTATACGGAATAAAAATTATAGGGAAATCGTTGAAAGTATAATTAGGGAAAACCCAATAAACAGAGTTGCCTATAGGACATCAGAAGAATTGGTTAATGATGTTCTTGGTGGGTGGACTAAGATTTGTACAAGACCAAATCATAGACCTGAATATAGTGGTAAGATATATATCACGATCGGGTTGAACGAACTAGCACTAATCTTTGCTGTTACATACTGGGAGATTAGATGGTGGACTTTAAAAGAGCAAAAAAGATTGGACGCGGAGAAAAAATTAGTCAAAAAAGCTCTCGGACAAGCGGAAAAAGAATTAAGCAAAAATGAGCTCAATACGGAACTTTACAAAAAAGTCACTCTTCTTAATGAGCAATTGGAATCATTAAGATATCAACGAAATCTTACGACTATATCTACTGTTGCCAATCAAGAATCTCAAAGATTTTTTGCGCACGCGTATAAAATTGTTATCAAAAAAATTGAAGTGTCTATCCCCAATTCAAAAGTTATCGGTGAGGGCACAAATTATCTTAAAATCAATGACAAAATTTTGAAGATACACACCCCGTCACATTTGCGAGTTACCGACGGATTGTTAAACGACTATGCAAGCACATATGCCCCAGATGTTTTAAGGGAAGAAAATCCGGATGTAGTTGTAATATGTCATCCTTGGGCGCTTCAATATCGCGCGACAGGAAGAGAAATTGACCATGACGGTAAACGAGACTCTATGAATGTTTTTGTTGCCCCGATTGCAATTGATGAAAAATATTTGCGTTCTGAAATAGGGGCATTGAGAATCAAAGACCACCCTATTGTGAAAGCTGTTTATACGCAAACATTCAAAGCTGGTGTTCTGCGTTTACGGTGTAGCAATGGGATAATAGGCGCAGATGAAATTCCTGTTGGAGCCCTTGAGTCATTCAAAAATTATCCTAAACATAGGGTCAACAAAAAAACGAAGGGTTCATCAATTTACAAGCGTGGCCCTAACAACATTTGGTTTATGTGTTGTTCTGACCAACATTGGGGAGGTCGCTCAAAGGAATTTGTTTGGGATAAGAAAAAAGGAATTCGATTAAGCATGGCGGAGGCCGTCTTTGAAATGATGAGAAGAGAAGGTTTGTGCAAAGGCAACAACATGCCTGTGCATTTTTTTGCTTCTCCCGATGACCCGACACAAGGCCAAAACCATAAATATAGAACAGAACCCCACCCCCATCAAATGTCTTATCGTTTGATTGAAAAAATTACCGGACATCTTTTGGCAAAAGCGCAAAGTTCAAAGGATATAAAAACCATATTGCAAACAACAGAAGAAATACGAAAACTTTCATTGTATCAATTTGAAAAAAGAGGTTCAGATTATGTTTTTGATCAAATGATGCAGATGATGCAAAGACACATAGAGCCCAACATTGATATATTCAGCGCAATCTTAAGAAAAGCGCAAAAAGCCAATCTCATTATTAAGGGTGTTGGCAATTTTGCATTAGAAGAATACGGAAAGCACGATTCCAGAAATATTGGTATTATCAACATGGGAACAGGTGATAGGCATTTTTCAAAAACACTTGATTTTGAGTTGATTGAAGGACCTTTTTATGCGCAAAGATTGAGAGACCTTCTTTGTCAATTGGATGAATGGAAAAATAAAAAAGAATTAGTTGAAAGACTGGTTGTTTCTCCAATTTATGGACAAACATGTATAGGATGGGGAACAATTTCTGTGGCAAACAAACATGAATATGGTATTGAAGTTCGTTCCGCCCCTACCAATATGGCTGGCTGGGGCGACCCCCTCAGAGGTCATGTAAAAAGAGATCTTCAGCGAGGTAACTACTCTCGGATATGGAATAAGAAATTACCTGTATTGAAATTTTTTGGCGATAAGCACTTTTTTTCTGGCATAAGCACGGGACATGCTATTTATCACATGTCTCCGGCATCTGTTCACACAGACGCTTATGGCGAAAGAGGTTTTGCTCCAAACAATACGGGAGTTTCATTTTTGGGTGTTCCAGCGGACGGTCCAGACAGTGGTCCGATATTTTGGAGAGTGTTGCCATTTGATGTAATAAAGGATTTTGTGGAGGATAATCCTAGATCATTTGATTGGGAAGAATTTCTTCCAAATCCAGCTTAAATAAAAAAACAAAACCCCTGTCGCGCTAAATGCGACAGGGGTTAGGTGCTTCAATAAGCCAAACGGCTTTTCCGGCATTTAAGTGGTAAATCATTTCACCGGCCACACCCGCGCCAACAACACCATCCAAAAAAGGCGCAGCGACA
>JAHISW010000013.1 GCA_018817995.1 Patescibacteria group bacterium
CACCAAGACAGCGCCCCCAATCTTATTTTGGCCTGGCTGAAAAAGAAAAAACGACAAGAAGGATTGATGTTTTTTTTGAGAAATTCTATTTCAAGAAAAATATTTCTCACGATTTTCATAAGACTTTTGTATTATAAAAAAATCCAGCAAAAATTAGTTAATCTTGCTAGTTAATTCATTTTGTTTATATGCCAATTTGGGGTCCATCTGCTGCAATATTAGAGATATTTATCATCCTGACGGTCGCTATTATGGGTTTTTTACTTTGTTTTTTTCTAAAACGCAGCGGGAGAACAGACGCTTTTGTCGCGCCGACGTTTCTTTTATGGCTCGGATTGTCTTTTGCCTTTTTTTTGTCCGGCGTGGGTTCCCTTTTAACTTGGTTCGGTAATTTAGAAATTGAAAGAATAATTGATTATTTTGTTAATATTTTTATTCAGCTATCTTTAATACCGGGTTCTTATTATCCCACTCTAAAGGTTTTTGGAAACAAAAAATTCAGCAGAAATGTTGCTGTCGTTTTTTCGCTCCTGACTCTTGTTTTTTTATTTCAGCTTTTTAAATACGGGCTTGTGGAGGTACATGGTAAAATAATCTATTACGGTCTTAATTTTGTTCCTCATTTTAATGCTGAAATAGTTACCTTGTTTTCTCTTTTGCTTCTTGTTCTTTTGGGCTTTTACGATATGTCTTTGCGTTTAATAAAATGGACAAGAGAGAAGAAGATTTCCGATATTTACAAATTTCTGTCTACCCTCTCGCTTGTTCTCTTGGTCTTTGCCGCGGGCGTTAACCAAGCGGGATGGATAACAGATGTTAAGGTGTTGATATTCACAAGAGTCATTGTTTTTGGAATTTTTATGATGGCTTTTGTGAGTTTTCTCAACGAAGAGAAGCCACCCATGCCTCCGAAGAACATACTAATAGTTTAGATGAAGGAGGGTTCGCATAATGGCATTGCACCGCTCTTGAAAAGCGGCGGGAGAAATCCCTTAGAGGTTCGAGTCCTCTACCCTCCGCCTTCGCTGATTTAAATTTTTAAAACTCCAATTCCAATTTGCGGTTGACATCGCCAAATTGACCTAGGGATTTTATAATAGGCGAGATAGAGTCGTCGTATGTAACTTCATAACTGGCCTCAAAACCGATTCCCCCTATTATCGTTGTTTCAATTTTCTGCATAGGACCACTGCATCCGGTTGTTACTCCTTCGGTTCTTACTTGATACAGGCACTCCTCGGCGCCCGCGTCGGCGGCGTATAAAGCGACAACAGAACGTCCGGCTTCCCCGGACATTTTAATCTGTCCTATCATTAAAAAAGAAACGCCTGAACCGATAATCAAAAGTCCGCTTAAAACCAACAAGGACAACAGTATGGAAACTGCCCCCCCTTTTGAATTTAAATTGTTCTCCCTATAAAACTTCATAAGATCTAAGAGCTAAAGTATTCTGCAAATTTATTTCCACTTGTTGTTCAATCTTGGATTCATTAGACACAAGTCTCAACACCAATGTAACACTCGACACAGGCGTACTTGGACTCCCTACCGCATAATTTTTCCTCACATAAAAATACCCCTGCGCATTCACATTCTCCGTATTCAAGTCTTGCCATTCTTCATCGCCACAAGATAAATGAAAACCCAAGCACCTTTGTATTTTACCCTCGTTAAATCTATAAGACACATCAATTTCATAAGCGTTTCTTATGTCCAAAAAAGAAGAATGACCCGCGTCCATGCCGGTATTCAACACCCCCATCCTGATTTCCCTACTTGTTGTTTCCAAAACATGACGCCCTGTTTCCTGTGTATTCTGTAACACAAAGGCTCTTCTCTGTCCCTTCACAACAGACATCGCAATTCCCGTTATAGCCAAAACAAGAGCGCTAAAAACAGCCAGAGTAACTATTGTCTCAATTAAAGTGAACCCCCTGTTTTTTATTTCCAATTCCATAGATTATCTCTAACAAAAAGTTTATATTCGTTCCCCCTAAAATCCCATTTCACTTCAGCTGTAACTTCAACACAATCATTGTTAATTTTTTTCAAAATAATCTTTCTGTAAAAAGGTGTATCTTCTCCGTCAGTATATTGATAAAGACGAGTATCTGGGTCAAACTTAACGGGTTCTTCTACATATGGTGTTATAATACTTATGCTACCATCCGTTTTGTTAATTTCCACTTTATAGTCAGTAGCGCTCATAGAAATAATATTATACCATCTATCCCATCCTTCCTCATCAGCGCTACCACTTCTGTCGTCCCGAATGATTTCTATACCCTCTTGGGCCAATCCGGAAGCAATCAATCTCATTTTTGCAACTTGAGCACCGCTAAAAGAACCGGTAACTAAATCCAAAACAGCCGCCATCCCCACAGACGAAACAAAAACAGCAACAAGCACGCCAATAATGCTAAATCCTTTTTTTTTGTTCGCGCGCATGTTCATAATAAAATTTATTCCTCCCCCACCACTTTCACTTCAATTAAACCGGAAGATGATACGACCACTTTTTTGGCCGGCAACAAGCTTCCTGTCACCCATAGTGTAATTTCTCCGGGAGATCCTCCGCTAATGTAAGTCGTGGGATCCGGCGGTTTGAAAAATATATGCAATTTGCCATTTGTTGAAGACACAAACTCTATGCTCACCGCACTTGGCAAATTAATAACTTCTACCACCAAATCAAAACCTTCTTTGAAAATTTGGTCATTGTCTTTGTCGGCAAAAATTTTGTAAGAAAGATTATTGCCTTGTTTTGACTCCGCATAAATTCCATATCCGTAACACGGGTCATCCTTGGAACATACACCGGCGATTTCAACACCACTTATGGCCATATTCTGCGCTCGCCTGATATCAAATGCCAGCCTTTGGATAGCCTGCGCGAGAGAATATCTTTTTTGACTATCTTTATAATTGGCAAAAACGAGTCCCGACAAAAAAACCGCAATAGAAATCACAACCATCAATTCTATAAGAGTAAACCCCTTTTGGCGCAATCTTACCATGGTAAAATTTCTCTCCATCCGGGAAGTTTCCATTTCACTCCAACAACTTCAATAAAATAACTGACACCTAGCGGACAAATATTACCGTCGGGGTCAATAACTCGAAGACCAACCTGATGAGAACCACTTGAATTAAACTGCACAATAGGATTTTGGTCAGTAGAATCTGACGGAGTAGCATCACCAAACGTCCACTGCCAACTAGCGCATGCTACCGTCGCGCCACCCAAGGTATAACACTCTGATTCGTCAGTAAACTGAACATCTTCTCCCACACTTGGCTTCTTCGGAGACCACGTAAAACCTGGCGATGGATAACGATGCTCTCCAGATGTAAACGGTGTACCGTTCACCCACCCCGAATCGGCCCCCTGGCTGTCCCAAACCTTAACACGCCAATAGTAAGTATTATTATAATCAACCTGAACCACCCGATTGTTTTCATTATCGCATGTGTCATTAGGACATGTATAATCGCCGACCGGAACCTGTCCGGAATCAAACTCAGGAGAAACAAAATCGCCTTCTTTATCCAACTGTATTTGAAGTTGGGACTGTTTGTCTCCGTCATTATCGGAATATGTCCACGAGAAGTAATGAGCGGGGTTTGTGCAATAATCGCCCTTTAAAACCAATAGACTGCCGACCGTTGGAGAACTGTTTAGGGGTGGATCTACAGTAATAGTTCGCCTATTTTCTGTAATTAAAGAACCTCTTTCCACGATAACTTTTGCTGTGTAGGTTCCGGCTGGAGCATAGTCACATACATCAACAGCTGTTTTTGGGTTGTCGTTTATCCCGTCAAATTTGGCCGCCCATCCGGAAGTAATATTAGTTCCGGAATCAGAGCGGTCGCAATAAAAAGTGTAATTGATAGTGCCTATTTGCGTTCCGTCTACTGTGGCTGTTAAATCAACATCATTTAATGGAGCATTGCCCGAGAGAGGGTTGGAAATCAAAGATACCGAAAGAGTGCAAGCCCCCACACTGCAAGAAGATTTGGTATATGAACCGCTTAATGTTCCATTGGAGCAAGTCCTGGTTTGGCTGGAGCAAGTTGAACCGCAAGGAACGGAGCTGGCCAAGTAGGCGGTAACCGAAGAACCGCTGGTTATTGTTCCTCCCCACGGTAGAGAGCAGGGGCAAGCCCCCACACTGCAAGAAGATTTGGTATATGAACCGCTTAATGTTCCATTTGAGCATGTTCTAGTCTGACTGGAACAGCTTGAACCGCAGGGAACAGAGCTGGCTAGATAGGCAGTAACTGAAGAACCGCTGGTTATTGTTCCTCCCCATGGCAGAGGGCAGGGGCAAGCCCCCACACTGCAAGAAGATTTGGTATATGAACCGCTTAATGTTCCATTGGAGCATGTTCTAGTTTGACTGGAGCAAGTTGAACCGCAGGGAACGGAGCTGGCCAAGTAGGCGGTAACCGAAGAACCGCTGGTTATTGTTCCTCCCCACGGTAGAGAGCAGGAATGGAAAGCTACTGTTATATGTTCCCCAAAAGTACCCATATTAAGAGTGTGAGCATAAATATCATAATAACTATTTACTTTTTTTATATTTGCAATGGAAGGAGAAGCCCATGTACCATCAGAATATTTACGATAAGACTCTATTTCTTCACTATACTCAATATTC
>JAHISW010000014.1 GCA_018817995.1 Patescibacteria group bacterium
AATACCATCGGGCGGCGTTTTGTTTTCTGAAATAAATATTTTCCGACACGCTCTCTGATTTGGTCTTTTACATAAGTCATGTTTATTGGGTGCATATTGGCGGATTCCTCAACAATTTTTCTGATGATATATCGGGCGGATTTTAACAAATCTTGCGATTCGCGCAAATAAACAAAACCTCGCGAAATAATATCTGGGGAACCTTTTACTTTTCCTGTCTGAGTGTCTATGGCGGCGATTATTACAAAAATACCATCTTGCGCCAGCATTTGCCTGTCGCGCAGGACAACTTCTTTTACGTCTCCGACACCCAGTCCGTCAACCATCACATAATTGGCGGGGGCTTTTTCTTTAGAGATGCTGATATTGTCTTTTGACACTTCTATAATCGTTCCATTTCGCACGGCAACAGCAATATTTTTTTTGGGTATACCGAGGGATTCAGCCAAATTTGCGTTTGTTTTTAGCATGAAATAGTGTCCATGAACAGGAATGAAAAACTTTGGTCGCATTGCTTTTATCATCAGTTTTAATTCTTCGGAGTAAGCATGTCCACTGGCATGAATTTCCGCCACCTCATAATGAATAATTTTTGCGGATTGTCTTGCCAAGTTGTCTTTTAGATTTTGTATATTTTTCTCATTGCCCGGAATAATGGAGGAGGAGAGAACAACAGTGTCTCCTTCGTGCAGTTTGATGTGGGTGTGTTTACTATTCGCTATGCGCATAAGGGCGGCATATTCTTCCCCCTGCGCGCCTGTGCACAAAGCCAATATCCTGCTGTCGGGGTATTCGCTGATACTTTTTGCCGAAATGATGGTTCCTTTCTTTGGTCTGAAAAATCCCAACTTGTTGGCGATTTCCAGATTTGATTTCATACTAAATCCATCAATGGCCACTTTTCTATTGAGTTTTTCCGCTATTTTTACTATTTCCACTATTCTTTCAATTTGAGACGCAAAAGTTCCGACTATAATTCTGCCCTTTGCCTCGCTGAACAATTTTTCCAAATTTTTTTTGACGGTATCTTCACTGATAGAGAATCCGGGTTTTTCGGAATTAGTGCTTTCCAAAAGTAGCGCAAGAACTTTTTCTCTTCCCAACTTTGCGTATTCTTCAAGACCGGCAGGGTTTCCCTTGTCGTCGTGTTTTATTTTGGCGTCTCCCGGGTAGACGATATTTCCGAGGGGAGTTTCAAGCACTGTTCCAATGGCATCCGGTATCGTATGGGTGATGTCAAAAAATTTCAAAGCAAAGTCTTTGTCCAGTTTGATTTTGTCCCCGGCTTTTATTTCTTGAATGTGCAGATTGGATGTATGTGGAAATTCTTCTTGTCTTTTTAATACCATTGCCTTGGTAAGTTTTGTTGTGTAGATAATAGGATTGCCCAACCTTTCCATAAGGTAGGGGACACCGCCAATATGGTCCAAGTGACCATGACTTAAAACCACGCATTTTATTTTGTGTTTTCTTGCTTCAAGATATTTGGTGTTTGGTAGTATGTAGTCTATTCCCGGCGTTTCTCCGTCTGGGAATTGAAGACCAATATCAAATACAACAATGCTGTTTTTGTATTCAATTGCTGTCATGTTGCGACCGATTTCCTCAACACCGCCAAGAGGAATTATCCTTATTTTTGTTTGTGTAATCATGCGATTGTTTTAATTATTTTTTTTATAATTTATATTTAAATATTTAAATCTTTAAATTTTGTGTGGTGCCCTCGAGAGGATTCGAACCTCCACTCCCTTGCGAGAACTAGCTCCTGAAGCTAGCGCGTCTACCAATTCCGCCACGAGGGCGTTTATTTATTTTATTTCCGTTCTTAAAAAATCAAGATTCTTTGGTTCGCTTTTTAGTGGTTCTTCAAAACGCAACTTTGTTATTTTTTGGTAATTTTTATTTTTTAGCCAACCGTCCACAGTATAGAAATAACAGGCGCCTTTAAATTTTTCAATATCTTCGTAAATATTTTTCGTTTTGTTTGAAACCCAATTGCCTGTTTCTAGGGTTTTTTTGTTGGAGGGATTAATAGTAATGATTTCGTAATTGGGAGGAACAATAATCCAGTTTGTCGGGGTTGCCTTAATTGCAAAAACATCCTCAATTAGACCATTTTTAGCTTTCTGCATTAAAAAAATCGCTTCTCCTTTTAAGACGGTGTAAAGTTCTTGAAACCCATGGTTATTTCGGTTGCCTTTCGTTTTAACAAATTCTTTTCCAAGCATTTGAGGAGGGATTCTTGTTATGTCCCAGCGCAAATCTTTGTCAGTTTTTATTTCTCGGTAAACTTCATAAAGTTCCAACTCAGGATTTTTTTGCCCAAAATCCTTGTCATAGATCACGTTGGTCATTTCTTTTAATCTTCTATGAATATTTTCCACGTTTTTTTTGTGTTTATGTGCCAATTGTAAATTTGAGAAAACCTTTCGGCGGGGGTTGTTATTGAGTATTCGTTTAGTCCTTTAATTACAGAAGGCACAATATGGATAAAATAAGGTGAGTAGAGAAAGATGGCGGGCATGTCTTTTATTACTTCTGTCTGAAATTTTTGGTATTTTTCTTCTCGCTCTTTCATGTCAAATGTCTCCCTGGCTTTTTCCAAAAGCGAATCAACTGTGATGTTTGCGTAAAGAGCAATATTGAGACCGGGGTCATTTCTTTGTGATGAGTGCCAAAAGGCAAAAGGGTCAGGGTCTCTTCCTGTTACCTCTCCAAACAAGAGGGCGTCGTATTTTCTCGGTCGTATAACATTTTGTTCAAGGTCTCCAATTTCATATATTTTAACATTTACCCTAGCGCCTAGTTTTTCCCACATTTCTTTAAGTAGGTTTGCGGTTTGCACCAGGTCGGCCATATTTGAAGTAGCAAGAGAGAATTCTAGCCTGGTAGTTTCCTTTTTTGTTTTATATTCCATTACTCCTTCTTCTTCATTGAGTTTCCACCCGTTTTTTTCCAAAATGGTTTTTGCTTTTTCAAACCGCGTTTCATAGCTTTCTTCGGTGTCTTCAGTTTCGGTAAAGCCTATGCTTCCGGGAGGAATGGGGCTGTTTATTGACACGCCAAAATTTTGCAAAACGTCTTCAATTATGAGATTTTTGTCCACACTTAAACTTAACGCTTTTCTCACTTCTTCTTTAATAAAGACGGGCGCATCATTTTGATTCAAAAATACGGCAAAAATTCTCGGCAAGAAATATGTTTTTAAGCTGTTTTCTTTGTTTTTAATTGCCAAAATATTTTTTGGGGAGATTGCGCTTAGGCTGTCTATCTTGTTTTCGTTGTAGGCTTCAATTAGTTTTTTCTCCGAAGAATAGAATTTAAAAATTATTTTCTTTAAATAAGGCTTTTGTAGAACAAAATTTTCGTTTCGTGTCAATTCGCAAGAAACAATGATACCTGATGAATCTCTTGATATTTTGTTAATTTTGTACGGACCTGAACCGACCGCTTCGATGTTAAAAGTACTTAGAGGCATTTGTTCTGGCAGTATATCTTTCCAGATATGTTTTGGAATTATGCCGATGGTTGTATTTTCCAAAAACGGAGAGTATGGCTTTTCAAGACAAAAGCGAATAGTTTTCTCGTCTACTTTTTCAATTCCTACCCCCTCCCAACTTGCCCTTTTTGGGCTTTTTGTGAGAGGATTTTTAATTTGTTCTATTGTGAAAACTACATCATCTACTGTTAAGGGTTTATTGTCAGACCAAAGGAGATTTGGTTTTAATTCAAAAGTGTAACACAGGTTCTCCTCATCTATTTCGTATTTTTCTGCCAAATCAAGTTCAAAGTTACCTTCGCTCGTTCGCAGGAGTCCGGAATAAACAAGCATTGAAAGATCTCTGTCTGCGTCAGATATGGTCAGAACGGGGTTTACAAACCGTGGTGTTCCGGCGACACCTTCTCTCAAAACTCCACCATCGTCAGGTATTTCTATGCTCAAATTTTTATCTACTTCTTTCAAAAGAATAGTGGCGCCAACAAGCAGTGTTATTAACAGAACCAAAAAAGCAATTTTTGATGGGAAAGAAAGATTTCCGGCGACATACCGCAATCTTAACTCAAGCCGGAGCATTTTTAATTGGAGATTTTTGAGGTATTTCACGAGTTTTTATTGCCGAATTAATAGGACAACAAGCGCAGACAAAAGAAAGAGGGCGGACAAGACAACCGTTGAAGTAAAAAGTATTTTTTCAAACCCCCTCTTTGTGTGATAGCTTTCTCCGCCCCCTCCGCCAAAAGCTCCAGAAAGACCAGCGCCTCTTTGTTGGAGTATAATAACGATTATCAATAAAAAGGAAATAATTATTTGAATTACTGGTAGAATGTTAGACATAATTTAGATTAAATATTACTTTTCAGTATAATGCAAGGGTTGAAATTGTCAATGGGCTGGTATAGGATGAAATAAATGTTCTTTTAGCGAACAAAAAAGAGGGGGATAATTGTGTCTTCAGTTACTAGTGCCGACAATGCGAAAGCGCATGAAGATTTGAAAAATAGAATATTGCAGGTATTCTCTGAATTTGGAAATGGCAGATGGATCACGCGCGCTTACTTATCGCGTAGGAACGGAACATTGGATAAGATAGGGATTGACGCAGTAACTGAATTCAAAATTGACAAAACAAGACCCGGTTTTTTTTCTTTTCAAATAAAAACTCGCAAGAGCCATGTCAGTTTGCATAAGAAAAAGTATCCCGCAATTCCAGCGATAGTTTTCAGCGTGGACGACTCCCTGGGAACGATTAGAAAAAAATATATAACTTTTTTGTTTGTCTACAGCGCTTTTAATAAAGGGAAGGAGCAGGACATAATGAGAAAATTTCAGCATTTGAGAATGGTAACGTCGCGTCTAAAAGAGCTGAAAAAAACACTAAATGAGTACGAAGATATCTTGACAATTAAGTGATGGAAAAATAAAGGTCTTGTGTTGACAAGGCCTTTTATTTTTAGTAAAATGACGAGTGATTATAGGTTAATTTTTATTATTGTAAATATATATATGCCAAAGAAAACGAAAATCAAACCTCTTGCTGACAAAGTAGTAATAGAAGCCTTATCGGAAGATGAAAAACTTTCTAAAACAAAATCCGGGATTGTGATTCCCGAAACGGTTGATAATAAAAAAGTTGACAGGGGAACGGTTGTTGCCGTTGGCGCTGGAAAATTTGAGGATGGCAAAAAAGTTCCGATGGAAGTAAAGGTGGGGCAGATGGTTGTTTTTTCAGAGTTCAGCGCGGACAAAATTAAAGTTGACGACAAAGAGTACTATATTATCGGCGAGGGAAATATTTTAGCGATTATAGAATAAATATTATGGCAAAACAAATAATTTTTAATGAAAAGGCCAGAGAGGCGCTCAAAAGGGGCGTTGATACTTTGGCTAATGTTGTGAAAGTCACACTCGGTCCCAAGGGGAGGAATGTCGTCTTGGGCAAAAGTTTTGGTTCTCCAGACATAACAAATGACGGCGTTACTATCGCCAAAGAAATTGAGCTGGAGGACAAGATTGAAAATATGGGCGCGGAAATTGTGAAGGAAGTTTCCAGCAAAACAAACGATGTTGCCGGTGATGGGACTACCACGGCTGTCGTTTTGGCGCAGGCGATTATTAATGGCGGATTGAAATTTGCGACAATGGGAGTTAATCCGATTGGCATAAACATTGGTTTGGACACGGCGGGGAAGCATTTGATTGACGCTTTGAAAAAAATGGCCAAGCCTATCAAGAGCTACAATGAAATTTTACAGGTTGCCACTATTTCCTCCGAATCGGAAGAAATAGGGAAGATTATCGCCGATACTTTTGAGAAAGTCGGGAAAGACGGAGTTATCACTGTTGAGGAGTCCCAGTCTTTCGGAGTTGAAAGCGAAATGGTAAAAGGTTTGCAATTTGATAGAGGATATAGTTCTCCTTATATGATTACCAATGCGGAGAGGATGGAGGCTGTCTATGAAAATTGCAGTATCTTGATAACCGATAAGAAAATTTCTTCTATAAAAGAAATTTTGCCCATTTTGGAAAAATTGGCGCAATCAGGAAAAAAAGATGTGGTTATTATCGCCGATGATGTTGAGGGAGAGGCGTTGGCCACGTTGGTTGTAAATAAAATAAGGGGCACGTTTAACGCTTTGGCCGTTAAGGCGCCCGGCTATGGAGACAGAAAAAAGGAAATGCTGGAAGACATTGCTGTTGTAACCGGCGGGAAAGTTATTTCGGAAGAAACCGGAATGAAACTTGAAAATGCCGAATTGAATATGCTGGGCGGAGCGCGCAAGATTATTTCAACAAAAGAGAACACAACTATTGTTGGGGGAAAAGGAAAGAAACAGGATGTTGAACAAAGAATAGAACAAACTAGAAATCAAATCTCCAATACCACTTCCGATTTTGAAAAAGAAAAATTGGAAGAGCGGCTGGCAAAACTTTCCGGGGGCGTTGCGATTATTAAAGTTGGCGCGGCTACAGAGACAGAAATGAAGTATAAAAAATTCAAGATTGAGGATGCTAAAGAAGCGACAAAAGCGGCGATTGAAGAGGGGATTGTTTCCGGAGGAGGAACGGCGTATATCAAGGCAGCCTCAATTGTTTCCAAAGATTTTGCCGAGGGGAAAATAAAATCTCCTTCCAAAGATATTGCGCGTGAATTTGAAACGGGGGTGAATCTTTTATTGAGAGCTGTTGAGGAGCCCTTGAGGCAAATTGCCAAAAATTCAGGAAGGGAAGATGGGTCTGTTATTGTGAACGCCATAAAAGAGGAGGTAGCGAAGCATCCAAATTCCAATATTGGTTATGACGCGCATAAAGACAAAATAATAAATGACATGATTAAAGCCGGCATTATTGACCCGCTTAAAGTTGAGAGGTCCGCTTTGCAAAATGCCATTTCCGCCTCGTCTATGCTCTTGACTACGGAAGCGGTTGTGGCTGATTTGCCGGAGAAAAAGGACGAGCACATGGGCGGTGGCATGCCGGGAGGAATGGGCGGAATGATGTAGTATTAATTTTAATTTAATTTATATATGAGTTTTTCTACCATAGTTATTTTAGTTGTTGTTGCGGTTATTGTTTGGCTTATTTATACATTCAATCGACTTGTTGTTTTGAGAATGAGGTCAAAAGAGGCGTTGAGCGATATTGATGTCCAGACGAAGAGAAGATACGATTTAATCCCTAATTTAATAGAGACGGTTAAGGGTTACATGACACACGAAAGAAATGTTTTGGAAAATGTAACGAAAGCGAGAACGGAGGCGATGTCCGGTTCGGGTGATGCCGTTGATAAAGCGGGCAAAGAAAACATGTTGTCGGGAACATTAAAAACACTTTTCGCTGTTTCTGAAAATTATCCTGACTTAAAAGCCAATGCCAACTTCTTGGAGCTTCAAAGAGAACTTTCTGACACGGAAAATAAAATACAGGCGGCCAGGAGATTTTATAATTCAAATGTTAAAAGTTTGAATATTAAAGTTGAAGTTTTTCCTACACGTTTGGTGGCCGGAACTTTTGGTTTTTCAAAAATGAAATTCTTTGAAGTTTCTACCGAAGCCGAAAAAGAACCGGTGGAAGTTAAATTCTAAACAAAAAACGCCGTTGGTTAAACCCATATGTTTCTTCTAGGCAAAGAAAGTTATCTGCAGAAATAACAATGGAATCAAATTGACTCTTGGAGATTGGCGCTTCCGGTCCCCATCCGTACTTAAAGTCCCAATGAATGTTGGGGCTTCCCTTTTTTTATTTTTTGGTTATTATAAATACTAATATGGTAAAGACGAGATTTCTTGCGATATTTATATTTTTATTCGGGTTTTTTGCGGCATATTTTACGGCGGCGCCTTTTTTGCCTGAAAGTATGAAGGGCCTTTCTCCCGAAGTTCCATTTCATCTAGGCCTTGATTTGCAGGGGGGCATACATCTTATATACAGAGCGGATGTTTCAGGTATTCAAGAAAACGAAATAAGCGAAGCCATGTCGGGTTTAAGAGATGTTATAGAGCGTCGTGTCAATTTTTTTGGTGTCGGCGAACCGTCAATACAAGTTGAAAAAAGTGGAAATGAAAATCGTCTTATCGTAGAACTCCCGGGAATCAAAGACATTGGTCAGGCGGTTGCTCTCATTGGCGAAACCCCATATCTTGAATTCAAAACACAGCGCCCACAGGAAGAAACAGATGAAATACTGAAAGCGCAGGAAAACAATGAACGCTTGAACGAAGATCCTTATTTTATTTCAACTGCCCTAACAGGCCGTTATCTAAAAAGAGCGAATTTAGATTTTGACCAAACGACTTATCAACCTCAAATTTCAATAGAGTTTACAAAAGAGGGTTCAGATATTTTTGCTAAAATAACAAAAGATAACATAGACAAACCACTGGCGATTTATCTTGATGGCGCGCCCATAAGCGCTCCCAACGTGAGGGAGGAAATAACAGGCGGGCGCGCTCAGATAACAGGACAATTTACCGCGCAAGAAGCAAAAGAGCTTGTTCGCAATCTTAACTCCGGAGCGTTACCAATTCCAATAGAGCTTATATCTCAACAGAGCGTGGGCGCGTCTTTGGGCGAGGAAGTTTTGCGCAAAAGTATTTTTGCCGGCATTGTCGGTGTTTTGGCTGTGGCAGTCTTTCTTTTGCTATGGTATCGGCTTGTTGGCATTGTTGCTATTTTTGCCTTGGCGATTTACTCGTCTGTTGTTCTCATGCTTTTCAAGATGATTCCGGTTACCATAACAGCCGCGGGTATTGCCGGTTTTATTCTTTCCATAGGTGTTGCTGTTGATGCTAATATACTTATTTTTGAAAGAATAAAAGAGGAGTTAAGAAATGGAAAAAATTTTAAATCGGCCATTCCCGAAGGATTTGTCAGAGCATGGACGTCTATTCGCGACTCAAACATTTCTACTCTTATTACGGCGACTATTCTTTATTGGTTTGGAACGAGTATTGTAAAGGGGTTTGCCTTAACTCTTGGTGTTGGTATTTTGGTAAGTTTATTTACATCATTTACGGCAACAAGAACATTTCTTATTGTTGCTGATATAAAAGGAGAATCCAAAATAATGAAATTTTTATTGGGAATGCCCAAAACATTATGATTAAACATCGCAAAATATTTTATATGATTTCTGGACTGTTGGTGGCAATGAGTCTTGGCGTTTTTATTGTCTGGGGGCTTAATCCTGCGATTGATTTTACGGGAGGTTCTCTTTTGGAAGTTGAATATTCGCAAGTCCGTCCACCGATGAATATTATAAAGGAAAAAGTTGACGCGCAAAATTTAGGCAATGTCCTTATCCAACCAATCGGAGAAAAAGGTTTTCTTTTTCGTTTTCGCGATATTACAGAAAATGAGCACCAAGCCCTTATTCAGACCCTCGGCGAGGTGACACAAAAACGATTTGACTCTATAGGCCCTATCATTGGAAAAGAATTAACAAGAAAAGCGTGGACATCCATTGTTCTTGTTGTTGCTATGATTATTCTTTTTATCGCTTATGCTTTTAGAAAAGTGTCAAAGCCGGTTTCATCTTGGAAATACGGCTCTGTCGCTATTGTTGCGCTAATACACGATGTTGCCATTCCTGTCGGTGTTTTTTGTGTTCTTGGCTATTTTTATCACATAGAAGTTGATATTCTCTTTGTTACCGCCCTCCTTACGATTCTCGGTTTTTCTGTTCATGATACAATTGTTGTTTTTGACAGGGTTAGAGAGAATCTTAAAAAGGGGACAGGTAAAGATTTTGAGGATACAGTTAGTCAAAGCGTCCGACAGGTGAGAGGACGTTCAATCAAAACATCTTTGGCCATTCTTCTTGTCCTAGTGTCCCTTCTTGTTTTCGGCGGAGAAACAACAAAATATTTTGCGTTGACTCTTATGCTTGGTATTGTTTTGGGAACATACTCATCTCTTTTTCTCGCCAGCCCCCTACTTGTTACATGGCAAAAATGGCAAGAGAGAAAATAATCCTAGTCACGAATCAATGTTTTGAAGCCCGACCTCTTAAAGAGGTCGGGCTTCGCTAGTTAAATTGGGGCTTTTCATTTAAATTTTAAAATCTTTAAATTTTTTCAAACAAACTCTCCATAACCTCACGATCGTGAGCTAATGGAGAGTTTGATATTATTAGTTTGTCAAGTTTTGGTTTTTGTAACTTTGGTGTAGAATAAAAGACATGAAAAGAGAACAATATTGGGGACAAAAGTGGGAAAAAATAGAAGAAAAGAGCAATAAGAAAGAAAAAAAACAGAACATCAAAGGCAAAAAGCGCGCTTGATAAACTAAGAAAGAAAGTGAAAAAATAAAACCGCCGTATGCTGTGCTGAGCAGACGGCGGTTTTTTTGTATTTTTTTATTTTGTTTCTTTGTTTTTTTTGTGGAACAAAGTTGTTCCAAACTCTCTAAATTCTTCATCCCATAGAGAGTGGTGCATGTATCCAATCCATTCTTGTCGCACAGCTTGGGATTCAAAAAGTCTTTCAATAGAATCCGTTACGATATTCCATTCGTTTTTATCAAAATTTCCATATCGTTTTTGTTTATAAAGCGTCGAACAATTTA
>JAHISW010000015.1 GCA_018817995.1 Patescibacteria group bacterium
ATAATATAGAGTATGAACAGTGGCCTTATAAAATTGGTAGTTATAATCATTATTGGCATTGTTGTCCTAAGTATTCTTAATATAGACGTGCGGTCATTGCTAGACAACAAACTAATACATAAAAATTTTTCCTTTTTGTGGAATAATCTGAAAGACATCTACAATTATTTACAAACGCTTATCGAAAGAACAGAGTAATCGTGTCGCACAATATACCTTTTGCGACATATATAATACTATAAAGACCGAAATACTCAAAATAACAAGCAAATAAAGGCCTTGCAAGCCTCTATAAACGACTTTATGGACCAAGAAGACGTAGAACACGCGTTTTTGGGAAAAACGGCTATTTAACGCGAATTATGCAAGAAAGAAAATTAAGCAAGTGCTTGCCAAATTTATTCTACCACCAGGTATTGACAGACAGATATTGCTGTGATATCCTGACGGATAGAAAGTTGCACTTCAAAACGGAGTGTACGTTGACAAAAGAATAAAAAATAAAAAGAAGAAAGGAGGAGGTGGTATATATGAAAAGGTTAAGGTATATGAGGCATGCCATAAGCGACAAAAACGGCTATGTCTCTCAAGAAGAACTAGACCGAGCAAAAAATATGTTGCCCAACGAGAAATACACCAATATCTTTTACGGTCCCATATACAGGACGATACAAACGGCACTCGCGATTGTCGCTGGGCTTGAAACCGTATATATCAACGAGGCAATACAAGAAATCGGCGATGGGCGAACAGTAGACGTGGCAATGGATACTGTTAGATGGATGGACGAAAAAGGGACCAGAATTCAAGATTATTTATCTTTTTTGGGCGGAGAGTTGAATGTTGCCATTGTCGTTGCTTCAAGGGGCCTTGTCAAAATGTTTGGTTTAATGAACGACGGAGGCTACGGTCTAGCGGTAGGTCATGGCCCAATGATTGAATTATTGAGTGGCGACAAGAGAAAAAAAATAAAAAATTTGGAATTCGTGGACTTTGCTCAAGACCACGACGGCAACATCACGGTCGTCTAACCAGATCTCTTTCAATCTCCACCTCCTCCCCATCCTTTAAAACCCTGCTAGCTACTTTTGTAGCAACCACGCAGGGTTTTTTCATTTCTCTGGCAACAATGGCAGCATGACACAAAATTCCCCCTTCATCTGTTATAAATGCCTTTGCTTTTATCATTACTGGTAAAAAAGACGGATTGGTATCTCTTGCAACTAAGATGTCTCCCCTTCTAACTTTAGAAAAATCTTTTTCACTCAAGACAATTTTTACAACACCTTTTACATTTTTATCTACTTGACTAGCGACAACCCCTCTTATCATCGAGGTGTCACTTTGGTGACCACCTTTTTTTCTAATCATCTTTTCTTGTTTTTTATCTCCTAAATATGTCGCCCTTAGAAACTGCCTGACCATATCAATAAAGATAACTTTTTCGTTTAAAGTTTTAGCTCGTTTAGAAAAACTTTGAATATTTTTTGCCTGTTTTTCCCAACCACCCAATCCCCCGCCGTCTTTTTCGCAAAGGCGCCTCATTTCAATAATAGATTTTTTAAGCTTAGACAAAACTTTTGGAAATAAAAAGTTTATTAATTTCGCATTGTGTTTTTCAGAATAATTATCTTCAATAATTTGGTCTAAATCATTCCAATAATCTTTTAATAAATAATCCAGTCCCCTTCCCCATGATGTGGTAATCGGCCTTGATTGGACAATATAAAATTTTCCTTTTTCCAAAGCCCACTCTATGTCTTGCGGTTTTTTATAATGTTTTTCGATGTCTATGCAAATTTTTGCCAGTTTCTTGATTTGCGTTTCGTTGAGTTTTTGCCGACCATTTATATTAATATCTATCAAACCAAAAGTTTTTTTATTTATTACATAACTGTCCGGCGTCACAATCCCCTGCACTAAAGATTCACCCAACCCGTCAACCGCCTCAATTATCATCTGTTTTTTGTCTTGTGTAACCGGATGGACAGTAAAACAAACTCCGGCCTTTTCAGAATCCACCATTTTTTGAACAACTACTGCTACCAAAATATCTTTATTGGTCAAACCGCGTTCGGCGCAATAAGTCAAAGCGCGTGGAGAATAAAGAGAATCCCGACATTTTTGAATAGACTTCAACAAATCTTTTTTTGTTACATTAAGATAACTTTCTAATTGTCCGGCACAAGAATTAGTTATTGAATCCTCCGCTGTTGCAGAAGATCGCACAGCCACTTTCTCTACTTCCAACCTGTCAAATTCTTGCAAAATTTCTTTATCTATATTTTTTGATTTCGAATCTAAAACTACAAAGCCAGGTGGCACTTCAAAACCAGCTTGCGTCAATTCACCAAGCGACGCCCCTTTCCCACCGGCGATCTTAACATCTTTTTTAGACAATTCCTCAAAAGCCCTGGTAAACATATCTAAAATTTTACATCAAAATTTTTAAATTCGCCAGCGGATTTTACCACATACACGCGATCGTGGTTATATGGTAAAAATAAAAAAACCCAACTCTCATTACAAGAGCGGGGCTTATTTTTAATAACTTAACTAAATAATTTCGCCTTTTTTTATTGTTGTTTCAACCAAATTTTCTCCGAACCAATACGGCAATTGCTGGTAATTTGGAATATCCAAAA
>JAHISW010000016.1 GCA_018817995.1 Patescibacteria group bacterium
ACCTCGCTAGTTGAATCGTCGTCGTAAATCTCCCCAAAGCAAAAACTGACTTGTCGTAAATTGAATCTGAAATGTCTTTTTGTTTTTGTTTAATCGCCAGAGTTGTTTCTTGGAAAACTTCTTTCACGTTTTGCGGAAACATGACAAAACCATTTTTTACCTCCTCCACTACGAAGTCCGACTTCGTAGTAACTGAATCAATGTTCTGAAGTCCGACTTCTTTTAGAAGTCGGACTTCGCTAGTTACAAAAGACGATATTGGATAGCCAAGGGATGCGTCGGCAAAAGCTGTAGATGCGAGAATTGCGATTATTGTCATGACGAAGGAGAGACGACGGAGAGGCTTGTTGTTAATTTTGGTAATATTTGGTTCTACTACAACATCCCGGTCATTTTTATCATTTAAAAAGTACTCGTCCACCCACTCTTTTTTTGTATACCACTTCTTCCCAACCCTATCCGCGCGAATTTTCTCTTGTCTGCACAGCAAACTCAAATGACGTTGCGTGCAACGATGTATTTCCGCAGCTTCTTTTAGAGTTATAAAATCTGGAGTCATTATAATTTAATAAGTAATACTACAAATATTACTTATTAAATTATACTATAAAAAGCATACTTATAAATATGCTTTTTTCAACAAAACTGTGGATAAGTAATAAATGTATTATTTCCCTAACTTTATCGGGCCAGAGGGAGTCGAACCCTCCGTCGCACCCACCCCAAGGGTGAATGTTGCCGCTACACTATGGCCCGCATATCTAAAAGTATAGACCGTTGAAATTCTTAAGTAAATGATATAACCTGATCTAAGGTTGAGAACATTGAAAACGAGGTAAAAACTGATGAAAAATATAACAGTTCTTGCAATTGGCGGAAATGCCATTGATGGTGATTCGCACAAAGAAGAAGGTCGCAATATTCTAAAAACTCTTAATGGAATAGAAGAACCCATCCGCGCCGGGCCACTTGTTATAACACACGGAAATGGACCTCAGGTTGGACGACTTGTGGAACAAACCGGCCTCCCTTTGTGGCTCTGCACAGCGCAAACACAGGGGGAAATAGGGACATTGATTTTACAAAATCTGAATAGATATTTGGAAAGATATAAAATAAGCAAGAAAATAGTCGTGGTACAAACTCATGTTCTGATAAATCCCATGGACCCTTCTCTAAGAAGACCGTCCAAGCCAATCGGAAGTTTCTTTGACAAAAAAGAAGCTGAAAAATTAATGAAAAAAGGATACAGAATGAAAAAAGATTTGGTTAAAGACGAGACTTGGCGCCGTATGGTACCCTCGCCGGAACCGACAGGCATTATAGAAATGGAAGCAATAGAATTACTTTTGGAAAAAGATTACATAGTAATCGCGGGGGGAGGAGGGAGTGTTCCTGTGTATAAATCCCCGGACGGCCTTGTGCCGATTGAGGCAATAGTAGACAAAGACTACACAAGCAGTCTTATGGGAATTTCTTTGAAAGCAGAAAGACTTATCTTGTTGACCAACATAGACGCAGTCAAAATAAATTTCTTAAAAGAAGGCGAATGCGCTTTGAGAATCCCTTCCATAAAAGATGTGAAATTATTTCTTGAAAAAGGACATTTCAAAACAGGAATGGAAACAAAAGTCCGAGCGGCAATTAATTTTTTGGAAAACGGCGGGTCAGAAGCGATAATAGCAAACATCTTTGATTTAAAAAAAGCTTTGTCCAATCAATCAGGAACCCTGATAAAAAAATAGGAGGAAAAAAGAAATGAAAGAAGTTGGACATATCATACAAACTCAAGATTTTCGCAGAGCCTGGCTTGAAACTCAATTCTTTGAGGAAGTAAAAGATATGGTGGTTATCGCAGAAAAAAAACCCGCTTCCCTGTTTAGTGTTTTGAAAGGGAAAAAAATTCTCCTTCTTTTTTGGAAAAAAAGCGTCAGAACATCAAATATGTTTGAGGTAGCCTCCGATATGCTGGGAGCGAACACCAAATTAATAGAAGGAGAAAAAAACGGCGGAAAATGGCAAATACCTTATTCTTCCGAAATAGAAGGCGGTTATTTTGAAGACCTTGTAAGAACATTCGCCACAAAATATGACTGCATTGTCATAAGACACCCGGAGGAAGGACTGGCAACCAGAGCCGTCGCGATAATTGACAAGTTTCGATATAAAACGAAAATAATAAACGCCGGAGACGGACCGGGCCAGCATCCAATTCAAGCCTTTATTGACCTCTTCAGTATCAAGAAAGATTTTGGAAAAATTGACGGTCTAACGGGTGTAATTATGGGCGACCTTCTTTGTAGCAGAGCAGTGCATTCTCTCGTCTATTTGTTGGGAAAATTTAATGTGAAAATGTTTTTTGTTTCTCTATCAAAACTAAAAATGCCCGACGGAATTACCCGGTATCTCACCCGACATGGTGTTGAATATAAAGAAATATGCCCACAGGAAATTTCCGGAATCAAAAAAGATTTTGATTTTTTGTATGTGGTTGGAGTTCCAAGAGAAAGATGCGCGGACAATGAAATGCCAATAATCAATAAGGCCTTTGCAAATGAGTTTTTAAAAACGGGAAGTAAGGTTTACCATCCCTTCCCAAGAGGGAAAGAAATAACCCCATGGCGATATGATGATGAGAAATCACAAAAAGAAACAATAGACGAAACAGAACATGCCGGATATTTCGACCAAATGGAAAACGGAGAGGCAGTTCTCCTGGCAATACTAAAAATGGCTCTTAACCCTGCCATAGATTTGAAAGAACTTGATGACAACTTGCTACTTTTTACTAAACAAAAATAATTTTATAAAAACAAAATACTCCGATGCGCATCGGAGTATTTTTTAGTACAAAAGACGTCAGGGTACTAGCCAAGACCAATAATATTTTTAACTTCTTTTAGTTTTTTCTCGGCAATCGGTCTAACTTTATCCGCGCCCTTTTCAAGAATTTTTTCTATCTCGCCACTTTCTTTTATGTCGTTGTATTTCTCCCTAATTGGCTCTAAATCGACGACAACAACTTCTGCCAAGTCTTTTTTGAAATCAGCATAACCTTTTTCTGCAAATTTTTTTTCTATCTCTCCTTGGTCAAGCCCTGAAAACAACTCGTATATAGTAAGTAAGTTATAAATCCCAGCCCGGTTCGAATCAAATTTGATTTCATTGTCAGAATCTGTAACAGCGCTCGCTATTTTTTTTCTGATATCATCCGCAGAATCCAATAAACCAATAGTATCACTCCCACCTTTACTCATTTTATTTTCCGGTTTCTGCAGACCCATAATACGCGCCCCTGGTTTGGTGACAACGGCTTTGGGAACATTAAACACTTGGCCGTAAATTGAATTAAAACGTTTAGCGATATCCCTTGCCAATTCAACATGTTGAGTTTGGTCCTCTCCCACGGGCACGATGTCTGTATCATAAAGCAATATGTCTGCTGACATTAATGCGGGATAATCAAAAAGCCCAACACTTACTTTGTCCTTTTGCCCTTCCGATTTTTCTTTAAACTGAGTCATTCTTTGCATCCAACCCATTGGTGTAAAACAATTTAAAATCCACGCCAGTTCGGAATGCGCGGAAATATGCGACTGGACAAACAACACAGACTTCTCTGAATCAATACCACACGCCAAAAGCAAACCAGCTGTTTCTCTAATTTTTTCTTTGAGAATTTTGGGGTCCTGTTGAACAGTAATAGCATGTAAATCAACTATACAAAAAATGTTATCGAAGTCATCCTGAGAGTCCACCCATCCTTTTATAGCACCCAAATAATTGCCGATGTGAATATCACCGCTTGGCTTAATCCCTGAAAAAACTTTTTTCATAATTCTGGTCCTACACAATAAACAGGGTCTGCGCAGTTTTTTACGACATCTCCACAAACATAACTGCCATCCAAGTCATAATCCAAAAGAATATTTCCTTCCTCTAGAGTGGTTCCTAAAATATAGTGTGTTCCCTCCTTTCTGTAGCAGTAAAAATCAGGTTCTTCTAAACTAGATGTTTCAGGATAAATCCCTTCTGTCGCATAGAAATTTATTGCGTCAATTTGCGCTTCTTTAACAGCATTTATTCTTTTTTCATCCTCGCTCAAAATTTCTTCTTCAACTACAACAGGTTCCGTGACAACAGGTTCCGTGACAACAGGTATTGTTGGAACATACACGTCCTTTTTTTCAAGACCAACAAATCTTACAATATCATTAAAATAATAGTATCCCCCGGTGGCAACACCACCCAAAAGCAAAATTATTACGACAAAAATCACTGTCTTTTTTGAAGATTTTTTACTATATTCCATCCTGTTTTTTGTTGGCTGAATCGGTTGTATTGGTTTTGGAGGTTGTGTCGGTTGTATCGGCTTTGGAGGTTGTGGCGCATTTTTCTTCTCTTGAATTTCTTTGAACGCCCCGGCAATATCCACCTCACTTATCCCCTGCATTCTAAGAGTTTCTTTTATATTCTCCTCGCTCTCTCCACGACCTAGGGCCATCTCAATATACTTTGTTGAAAGTTGCGTCATATTAAAATTTTTGCTTAAACTAATAATCCTCTTTATTTTACCAAAAATTAGAAATCTTTGTAAGTATCGGGCTGGGGAGAATCGAACTCCCACCACACGAACCCGAATCGTGCACACTGCCACTATGCTACAGCCCGCTTTCTTATCGCACTCCGTATTTTTTTCTTATCTCTCCAACTTTTTTTGCTTCCTCTTCTTCTTTTTTCTTTTTGCCGGACTCCCCCATTTTTTGGATTTCTTCAGAAGAAAGTTTCGCCAATTCTGTCGTTCTTTTTTTTAAATATTCTTCAGTATTAAGAAGAGGGTCGTCCAATATTTCCTCCAGTAATGCGTGCAGAATATATCCCACTTTTGGGCTTGGTTCAATTTTGGCAACTTTCATTATTTTTTCCCCGTCAATTTTCAAACTGGAAACATTAAGCGGATCTCTTAACGCTTCCTCTACCATAGATTCATATTTCCTCAAACGATACGGTTCTTCTTTGGGTCTACCCATGCCTATTCGGTCACAAAAACGAACTTTCATAAGATCCCAAATATTCTCAGGTCCAACATTTCTGATGAGCCTTCTAACCGCAGACAAGGTAATAATTTCCGTATCCGAAAAAAATAAATGCCACCGCACCAATAACACGACTTTTTCAATAAATTTCTTGGGATAACGCAAACGGCTAAGAACTTGCGCCGTCATCCTCGCGCCAATAACTTCGTGATTGTAAAAAATTGAATCAGGACCTTCTCCTCTCTTGGCTCTCGGTTTACCGACATCATGAAACAAAGAGGCCATTCTAATTTCCAAAGAAAAATTTTTTTCCACGGCATGTCCGAGCGCTCTCAAGTTGTGTTCCCAAACCGCATATATATGTTCTTTGTTTTGAGTAACATTCAATCCCTCCTCCAATTCAGGAATAATACATTTTAACAAACCGAGCCCTTGTAGTTTATTGATATAATTGTGTGGCTTATTAGATAATATTATTTTTGTGAATTCATCCCTTATCCTTTCTTTTGAAACAATTTTTATAAGATTAGCTTTTTCTTTTATTGCCAACGCCGTATTTTTTTCTATCTTAAAGTCTAACTCGGCAGAAAAGCGCACTGCCCTTAACATCCTCAATGCATCCTCCTCAAACCTATCCTCAGGATTACCAACACAACGCAAAATTTTTTGCTTCAAATCTTCTTGCCCGTTAAACAAATCAACGATCTCAACCAATTCACTACCAACCTCGCCCTTTTCTTTGGCTCCCATTCTGGTCTCCTCTGAATAAGAATACACCGCAGGTGAAACACTCATGGCAATCGCATTCACGGTGAAATCCCGCCTTTTTAAATCATCCTCCAGTTTATCCGTGAAGTTAACAATGTCCGGATGTCTTTTGTCCGTATATCTCGCCTCTGTTCTATGCGGGGTTATTTCAATAATTTTAAGGGACGGTTTTTTGGAATCCGTTACCACACCAACCGTGCCAAAATTATTTTCATAAAAAGTGTTGTTAAAAATTTTTTGGATTTCTTCCGGAGTGGCATCCGTCGTTATATCCCAGTCCTTGGGTTCCACTCCACGCAAAACATCGCGCACACAACCACCCACCAAATACGCGCTGAAATCTTTCTCCGACATTCTATCAAGAACTTCTAAAACTTCTCTTGGTATTTTATATGTCATGATTTTATGTAATGCCCTCGGAGGGATTCGAACCCCCAAAAACAGTTCCGAAGACTGTTGTGATATCCGTTTCACCACGAGGGCTACACATATAATCTAACACGATTGAAAAAAATACGAAAGATGATATAATCTAACAGAAAGGTCAAGATATTATAATTATAATTAATGTTTTTTATGGAACAATTAATAGGAAAAGTCACGCATTATTTCGACAAGGCGATGGTTATTGTCATAAAACTGGAAAAACCAATTTCTGTCGGCAGTACTATAAAAATAAAACGAGGAGAAGAAGAATTTGAACAGAAAGTGGAGTCAATGCAGATAGACCACAAAAATGTTGAAAAAGCCAAGAAGGAGGATGAAATAGCAATCAAAGTAGACCAACCGACGAAAGAAGGCGCGGAAGTGTATAAAATTGAGTAATCCCCCACCACGACGGGGGTTATGGTGACCTTAGTTTAGTGGTAAAACTCCACTCTGTGGAAGTGGTATCGGGAGTTCGATTCTCCTAGGTCACCCAAAGCAATCGACAAAAACTAATAATCAATTAAGTGCTTCCGCACCGACTGCGAAATTGTAAAGATTGTTTTGACTCATCCTGAGCCATTTCCCATTGTTCGCCAAAAATACCAGCAAGCACATAACCGCAATTCTCTTATTGCCATTTTGAAATGGATGATTTTTAATCATCAGATAAAAAAGAATGCTGGCTTTACCAACCAAACCTCGGTACATATCCTTTCTACCAAATCTAATAAAAGGTGTTTCTAGACAACTTTCAAGAATATTTGGAAAACGGGTCCCAAAATCTGGAATTGGTTCGTTCCAACTCATCAATTTTTTTGCCAACACAAAAGCAGTAAACTCCACCTCAGCTATGGTTATATTTTTAGCTCTCATTCTTTGCCAAGTTTCTTAAAGGTTTGACCGTATTCTTTTATTGCTTTTTTAACTGCGTCTTCAATTCTTTCTTTTTTGACTAAACCCACAATCTGACCCAGTGCTTCCATTAAATCATCGTGTGCAATAACATAATTCCGACCAACTTTCTCGGCTTTGATTTTCCCCTTTTTGATTTTTCTGAACACTTCAATACGACTTAGACGCAATATCTTGGCAACTTCGATTGTTGAATACATTTTTTTATCCATATTCATATAGTAACACATGTTACTATATGAACAAGGTCCCAAAATATCCTTATTTTATAATCACTAAATAAGTTCCAACATAATCCCGCAGGCCACCCCGCGAAAATAAAAAACCCCGCCATTTTAGGCAAGGTCTTTTGTTTCATTATTGTTCCTTTTATGAATCTTTCAACATCTCTTGCAAAAAAGATACGAAAATTTCATTATCCCATTCAGTACTGCCAACTTGCTTAAACCTTATTTTTCCATTTGATATAAAAAATGTTGCCGGTATTCCTATGGTTTCGAAAATTTTGGGTGGTGGCTCAGAAGTTGTATAAATGGGCAAAGTTAGTCCCTTCTCTTTAATAAACTCACGAACTTTCTTGGGATCTTCTTTGGAAACGCACACAAAAATAATATCTTTCCCTTTCATTTTTTCCTGCAATCTTTGGATGCTTGGCATTTCTTTAACGCAAGGTGGACACCATGTAGCCCACACATTAAGAAAGACCTTCCCATTTTGGATATCACTTAAGTGTAGCTGTCCACCATCTAAGCTTTTAAAAACCCAATCTTGGTCTATTTTTATTTCGACTAAACAATCTTTTAATTTTCCGAAATCTTGCGTTGATTGAAATATCGCAATCGCCAACAACAACACACCACTTCCGAGTCCGATAAAAAAATATCGATTTAAAAATCTCATTTCTCCTCCTTATTTGTTTTTCAAAGAATTGAATTTCCTGATTTATAGCATTTTCTTTCTCAAAACGCAATCCGTGCTAGGTACCTATCCTGTGCTATAGCATTAAATAGGTACCTATTTACATACAAAGACGAAATTACAAAAAAAAAGCCCTGC
>JAHISW010000017.1 GCA_018817995.1 Patescibacteria group bacterium
ATTTTTTTGATCAAAGCAATCGGTGCTATTTTTATATTAACACAGCCAAAAAGACACTGTTCGTTCTGTAAAAAAAATATTACTTGGACAGGGGGATCATTTCGGGAGATTGGAAAAGAAGGAGAAGTTTTTTATTGTCAGGATTGTTTTTCGGAAATTCCTCATCCGAGAGATGAATAAAAAGCTTTAATTTCTCTTCGGCCTATATTACTGCAGAGCCTCAAAAATGTGGGGCTCTTTTGTTTTCACTATACAGGCACGATTGTGTATATGGTAAATTTTTAACGCACCATAGTTTTTAATTTTTCTTCTTTTCTTCCCAAATTTTTTATACTATAACCGTCACGATCGTGAGGTCTATAGTATAGTGCAAAAGCTTGATTTTGGTGTGAGGAAGTGGTAGAAAGTAAAAGAGAAGAAAAAGAAAAAGTTTTTTGAAAAAGGAGGAAACAAAATGGTGGTTTTTATAGGAATTTTGGCATTAGCAAGTTTGGGGGCATATTGTTATTTGTCATTTGAAATGTTGCGTCCCTCTAGTCCTATGATGCAGATCTGACAATTAATTTTAGAAGCCCTTCGGACTCGCCTCGCGATAGCGGGGCTTTTTAATTTTTACCACATAACCACGATCGCGAACATATGGTAAATTTTTAGTTTTGCTTGGGTCGGTACTGGAGTGCTTCAAAGATATGGTTTTCTTGAATATTTTCTGATTCCTCAAGGTCCGCGATTGTGCGGGCCAGTTTTATTACTCTATGGTAGGCGCGGGCGGAAAGGTCTAATTTTTTAGCAGCTTGGTCAAGCGTGTTTCTGACAGCGGGGGACAACAAGGCGAACTCTTTTAATTCTTTCACGCCCATTTCAGCATTTATGAGGATCGACTTATTGGCAAATCGTTTAGTTTGAATTTCTCTTGCTTTAACAATTCGTTTTTGTATTTTGTCAGAACCTTCGGAAGTGATTTTATCATCCGAGAGTTTTTTTATTTCCACCTGTGGCACTTCAATCCATAAATCGATTCTATCAATGATTGGCCCCGAAACTTTTCTTTGGTATCTCAATAGTTCTCCCTGTGAACAGATACACTCTTTTGTATCGGAGCCAAAATTTCCGCAGTTGCATGGATTCATTGCGCAGAGAAGAATGAAACGAGCAGGGAAGCGAATAGTTCCCCGCGCCCGAGATACCGTGATAACCCCGTCTTCTATTGGTTGTCGCAATGCTTCAATAACTCTTTTTTCAAAGAGAGGAAACTCGTCTAAAAAAAGAACTCCTCTGTGCCCGAGTGTTATTTCTCCCGGTTTTGGCCATGCGCCTCCGCCGACCAATGCCACATAGGACGAGGTGTGGTGGGGCGTTCTTAGTGGTCTGGTTGACATATATGGTTCGTTTAACGTGCCGGCGACGCTGTGAATTTCTGTAATTTCCAGCATTTCTTCAAAAGACGGAGGAGGGAGTATGGAGGTAAAGGCCTTAGCCAGCATTGTTTTTCCTGTTCCCGGGGGTCCCGTCATTGCCAGATTGTGCCCGCCAGCTGCCGCGATTTCCAGGCCTCTTTTTGCTGTCTCTTGTCCCTTTATATCTGAGAAATCAAGCAGTGTTTTGATGTTATTGCCAAAGTTTATTGCAGTTTCTGGTTGTTTTTTCAAGAATGTTTTTTCTTGCAAGTGGGCAACGACATCTCCCAATGAATCCGCGCCATAGACACCAATTCCTTTTATAAGAGCGGCTTCTTCGGCATTTTGTTTTGGTAGATAAATCTCCTTGAAGCCGTTTTGCTTCGCTGTTTTTGCCAGACCCAAGGCTCCATTAATTGGTCTGAGTTTTCCGTCAAGACCTAATTCACCTAAAAACAACTTTTCTTTTGAGGGAAAATATATTTGCTCAGAGGCCAAAAGAAAAGCGAGGGCGATTGCCAAATCAAAAACCGGCCCTTCCTTTTTTATGTTGGCCGGCGCCAAAGAAACAGTGATTCTTCTGTTCTTCTTTTGGGGGGAACTGAATTCGTTGGAAGTATTTTTTATTGCGGCAGATATTCTGTCCTTTGCTTCTTCCACTGCTTTGTCCGGAAGTCCGACAATAGAAAAACGATGCAGACCTTGAGCGAGGTCTATTTCCACATCAACGATATTTCCGTTTAGTCCCGTAATTTGTCCAGAATAAACTTTAACTGCCATTGTTGCTATTTAAGCATCTTTTGCGTGTTTTATGCAAGTGTTGCGCTAAGAGGTTGAATGTAGGATTTGAGCTGTTGACATTATATTTGTTTTGTGTAACTATTTAACTAAATTCATTGAAATTTATTATTAGGAGGTTTGGGATGTTAAAAAAACAGGCCGGGACAACTTTCGGTTATTTATGTGCTTTTATTACTATTTTATTTATTTTGGGCGTTGTTTATATAATAGGTGGCGTTCTAATTCTGGTACATTACCGGGATTTTGTACCTGGTTTTCTGTTCATTTTTTGTGGCATAGCAGTTTTTGGACTAATTTACGCAGGTTATCACGAGTGGAAAGATGAGAGAGTTCATGAGTTTCAATTTGGCAAAAAACAATATTAAAGATAAGGATTTCATAAAAAGCTACCACGTTTCCGTGGTAGCTCGTTTTTTAGACGTATTTTTGTTATTTTGAATGCTCTGTGCAAGTCTCGCTCTAATATCCCAAGTGTCACACATCTCATGCTATAACCCCAGATATGTGACATTGACACGTATTAAATAATATGCTTGTATATACCTAGGTTTGTGGTCAATCTTTGAAATTTGGAAAAGGGGGAAAAATGAGAAGATACAAAACTTTTTTTGCGAAGTTGGAGTGGAAGAGAAGAACACTGTTTTTTGTGTTAATAATCGCTTGTTTCATATTAATGATGCTTACGATTTGTTTGGATTTTTTACTAATTCCTGTTTTTGGCGAGACATGGTATGGTGTTGCCAGTGGCGCTTCTTCTCTGTTGTTTATCTTTGTTTATGGCTCTTTTCTTGTTGGCGTGAGAGGCAAGACTGATCTGCCAGAATACACAATAGACAAGGCGCGCGAGTGGGCGCGTCGTCATAGTGAATGTTCACATGTGGTGGATTATTTGGTGAAGGAAACAGAAGAAACACAAGATATTCAAAAACTGAAAGAATATATGGATGACTGTGAC
>JAHISW010000018.1 GCA_018817995.1 Patescibacteria group bacterium
TAGAATCCTCAGAGACTAAACGCCAGACATCAAAGTTTGATGAAGATATAGTCCGAACTTCATAGCGATATGAAGAGGTTATTAGAAATAATAGCTCGCCATCATTGTGATGGTTAGTAGCCGTTTTGGTGAAAGTAACAGATATGAGCGTAATGCCTTGTCGTTTTATTGACGACGTGCATGAATGGCGCAACGAGGTCTCTACTGTCCCTAGTTGGAATCCCCCGAACACATTATCCTGGTGCAAAGACCAGGGACTTCCAGTGGGAAGCAAAGACCCCGTAGAACTTTACTACAGCTTTTTGTTGCGGTGTGATTTTTGTTGTGCAGAGTAGGTGGAAGCTGTTGAAGACCAGACGCAAGTTTGGGAATAGGCATCAATGAGACACCACCCTTCAAAAATTACATTGCTCACTCTCTGAAAGAGAGGACATCATAAGGTGGGTAGTTTCGCTGGGGCGGCAGACTGCTGAAAAGATATCAGCAGTGCCCTAAGGTTGACTCAGTCGGGTTGGAAATCCGATGTAGAGTGCAAGAGCATAAGTCAGCTTGACTGTGTTCCGAACAATAAGGAACGCAGCAACGAAAGTTTGGTCTAGCGAACCCCTAGATCTTCTTAATGGAGGATAGGGATGACAGAAAAGCTATCTCGGGGATAACTGAGTGGTAGCGCCTAAGAGTCCAAATCGACGGCGCTGTTTGCTACGACGATGTCGGCTCGCCGCAACCTGGGTGTGCAGAAGCGCCCAAGGGTGAAGGTGTTCACTTATTAAAGCGGCTCGTGAGCTGGGTTCAGAACGTCAATATAACCACACACGGCGTTGCTTACCCGCGAGGGTATGAAAAATAAAATCGACTCATATCGGTGAAACCTAAGTCTTTTTATAGTATGAAAGATATGGTAATACCGAGGGAAGGTGAGATTTATGGATTCAATAACACTTGCTTATGTAGCTGGTTTTCTGGATGGTGATGGGAGTATATTTTTTCAGATAATTCCAAGAAAAGATTATAAGCAGAAATTTCAAATAAGAACAAGTATTGCTTTTTACCAAAAAACAGTATCTGTTCATATTTTAGAATGGCTGAAGGAAATATTTGGAGTAGGATATATTCGTTATCGCAAAACAGGAGTCAGCGATTATACTGTTGTTGAATCAAAGGAAGTTCAAAAAATATTGGAACTTTTGCAGCCGTATGTTAGGCTTAAAAAGAAGCAAATTGAGCTTGCTCTAGAAATATTAACTAAATTAAATCATAAAAAGTCTAATGAAGATTTTTTAGAGATTTGTAAACTTGTTGATAAATTTGGAGAGCTTAATTATTCTAAGAAAAGAATTATAACATACGATACTGTAATTAAGTCTTTACCCCTGTAGAGACTGAAGCTATATGCTGAGAGTTTTGTTGTAAAAAACAAGGCTAAGACGTCGATCTCCTTTGCTGCAAGCGAAGGATGAAGGTATAGTCCATGCCATTTGAAAAAATTGGGATAAACATGTGTGAGACAGTTTGTTCGATATCTACTGGAAGTGTTTAGTGTCTGAGAGGAAGGATCTTTTAGTACGAGAGGAACGGAGGTTCGAGGCCTCTGGTTTATCTGTTATCTGACAAGGTAGGCAGAGCAGCTACGCCTCAAGCGATAAGAGCTGAACGCATCTAAGCTCGAAGTGTGCCTCAAAAAGAGACACTACAAGCTCCTGTAAAAGACAGGTTTGATAGGAACGGCGTGTAAGTATCGAGGTAACGAGATATTCAGCGCGCGTTTACTAATTGCTTGGAAAATAAGAATTAAAAATAAGAATATGCTTTAATTTCGCCTATGTATTTTTTTATTTTTTTAGAATTTTACCTTTATAGAATACTTTTACTTTACCTATAAATTTTAAATTACCATTATCATATACTAACGCACTTTGTTCTGGAATTGCATAAATTTTTAATTTAGTTTTTTCTGATAATTTTTTATGTTCTTTTTCATTTCGACTAGGAAAATTTGGTCTTTTGCTTTTGTAATGTACAGAAATACTAAAATCTATTAGCGATAAACCTTGAAGCATGGAGAGTTTAATATTACTATTTTGTTTTTCAATGTGAACATATTTTTTTGATAATACAAGTGCACCAGCACTATTTCCAATGATTACTTTATCGTAATTTTTTATAAGATTGGCTACTTTCTTTAATTTTTGCATTAATATTTCATTATCTCCGCCTGGAAGATAGATTAAATCTGATTTTTCTATTTTATTTTTAATTATTTTTATTGAATCAGAGAGTTCTGCGA
>JAHISW010000019.1 GCA_018817995.1 Patescibacteria group bacterium
ACTTTTTTCGTTATTGAAAATTCTTGCTATGGCATTGAACCTCTTTCTTGTCTCTAGGTGCATCAAAAGCATTTGTTCTTCTACTTTCAAGTATCTCTCTGGGTCTCTTTCCTCAAGTTTATTTAGATTACCAACACCGGCCAAAATAAGCATCGTGGCAAATTCTTGCACGACGAAGACCCTAAATCCCTTGTCTCGTAGTTTTTCCGCTATATAATTAATCGCCGTAGTTTTCCCGGAACACGGCCCGCCGGTTAAAACTATCTCTTTGGCTACTTTTTCCATCACGGCCTCCGTTTTCAAGGTACGCTTTTGCTCATGGTAGCATGACTTTCTTTTTTTTTACAATTTTTTTCTTAAGACACTTTCCAAGGTTTCTATTTGGCCCGACGAAAGGGAGTGTTTGCTTTTGTTTTCTCCTAGCCATTTTATGCCTCTCTCTATTTCACCAGCATCAATACCCTTTTCACTGTCCAGTGACTCATCCAAATCGCCCCTGAAAACTTTGTGGACATCATTTACATTTGTTTCGCTAAATCCTGTTGAATAGAGCACGGAACAAGCTTCTGAAAACTCTATCCTTGATATATTTCGCTTATATGATGAAAATAATCCCATATTTTTATTTTATATTATTATGCCACCACCTAGCAACCCTGTGTTTTTATACAAAACAAGAGACTGTCCTGAAGCAACGGCGCATTGAGGCTTATCAAAAATAATTATATAAGTTTTGAGATTTGATTTTTGAGATTTGATTTTTGCAATCCTGCAGGATTGCAATGGCTGGCGATAGCGGATTCGTCCTAAATATTTTTTGGAAAGATCCGATGTTTCACTCAATATCCAGTTTACATTTTTTATTTCCACTTCTTTTTTGTAAAAATCTTTTTCGTTTTTTCCTGTAGCGACTTTTAAAATATTTTTTTTGACATCTTTTTCAACAATATAGTAGGGTTCCTTTCCCTGCGCGCCGATGTTGTGACGTTGTCCAATTGTGTAATACTGCACACCCTTATGCTCCCCGACTTTTTCTCCTTTTTCGTTAATAATAATTCCTTTTTTGGGTTTGATATAATTTTTAAGAAAGTTTTCTATATCGAATTCTCCAACAAAACACAATCCTTGGCTATCTTTTTTTTGAGCTGTCGGCAACTTGAATTTTTCCGCCATTTCACGAACGTCTTTTTTTAAATAATTACCTATTGGGAATAAACAATGTTTTAATTGTTCTTGGGTTAGTGTCCACAAAAAATATGACTGGTCTTTATTTTTGTCTTTTGCCTTAACTATGGAAGTTGAACTCCGATAGTTGATAATTCTGACATAATGACCCATAGCAATATAATCCGCGCCCATTTCAAGAGATTTTTTCAGAAACATGTCAAACTTGATATGTTTGTTGCACATTATATCAGGATTAGGTGTTCTTCCTTCTTTGTATTCTTTTACCATATAGTCAATCACATATTTTTCATACTCTTTTGAAAAATCAAATGTATGAAAAGGAATATCCAAAATAGCCGCAACTCTCATTGCGTCTCGCCTATCCTCGCGCCATGTGCAAGGAATACCTTCGGGATACCAGCCCTTCATAAAAACACCGGACACATCGTACCCCTCTTTTTTAAGTAAAGCCGACGCGACAGAGCTATCCACCCCACCCGACATCCCGACAAATATCCTCTTATTTTTATTGTTGGACATGTTTAGTTTATAAAATAAAAAAAGACAACAAGCAACTTCTACAATTTTATAATTTCTTAATTGTTTCTATTGTTATTCATATTATCACATATCTAGGGTTATAACCCCGAATATGTGATAATAATAAGAAGAATAATTAGAAATTACATTATTAAAATTATTATAGATTAAACCACTGCTTAAGATACTCTTCGTTTTCCGCTTTTGTAAGCACAAAATAATTCACATATTCTCTTACTTTGAAGTGCTCACAAACAAAATCTATTTCGTCCTTACATTCATGCGGGAAAATAAAAACACTTTTTTGTAATGGATAAAACCCCAAATCTTGGAGTTTAAAATTCAGAGCTTCTCTTGCCTTTTTGTGAACTTCAGGGATATCAAACATAACGAGTCGCCATTTTTTGTCCCATTTTTTCGGAGTAAAAATTTTCAAGTCTTTGTATTTATATTTTAAAATTCTTTTCTCTCCATTTCCTGTTATTTTTATAATTTCCTCGCCTTTTTTGTTATAAGATATTTTGACCAATTTTTCTTTAGTTAAATTATACAAAGTACGTTTTAGCCTCCAGTTGTCTTTTGGATTTTTTGTATCAAATAATTTAGCGACTTGCGCAAAATTTGGCGCAACAAAACAAACTGCTATAAAACCGCCAAGCGCCAACCCTTTTAAAATTTCTTTGCTGAGTTCTCCTTTTGAATATTTCTTTTTCATTTTAATGTTTCTTTTTTATAATTGCCTTTGTAACATTTTTATACTATCACATATCTGGGGTTATAGCACGAAATGTGTGATTATTGAAATAGACAAGCAAAAGAATCAAAATATAAAATCAAAATAAAAAAAGGCGAGGAGCAATCCCCGCCTTTTGCGCAAATTAAGGTATAAAACCAACTGTTTTCAGGATTCCTCCTTGAAAAAGAAAAGAAAATACCCAAGGCACTATCCAACAAAGTCCATGCCAAAAATGAATTCCGATCCAAATTATCCAAAGAATAAAACTTACCACCCCAAAAAGCACAAGACCAAGAGGCCAAAGAAGTACCCGAAGAAATGAAAAATAGGTATTTTTTTCTTTTGCATAATAATTTTCAAACGAACCATCTGCAAACTTTCTGTCCAAAATTGAAATTGGCAAAGGAAAAATAATTTTCGCTACTGTTGAATGGGGATAATACCGTAAACAGAGAATCCCATAGTTCGCAAGAATCCCCACGTTCCAATAAGCCCCAAAAGCAATCAGTATTAAAATTGTCTTTACCCACTTCTTGCTAAAAAGTTTTTTAATCATTGGTTTCTCTCCTTTCTTTTTTTGTTTCGTTATTTATTTGTCAATCTCCTTTATCTTATGGTAAGCGTAGCATACTCAATATCAATTGTCAATATACAACTGTTTTTTGGAAAGATGCTCATCATATGTGGCGCTGTAGTGTATATTGCCCTCTTTGTCAGACAGGTAATACCAATATTTTGACTCTGCGGGGCTTAGGGCTGATTCGATGGACATAAGGCCCGGATTTGCGATTGGACCTGGCGGAAGCCCTTTGTACAAATAAGTATTGTAAGGTGAATCAATTTTTAAATCAT
>JAHISW010000020.1 GCA_018817995.1 Patescibacteria group bacterium
GTCTTTATAGTAAGTAAGAGCGATTCCTTTGATGTCAACTTTAATATATTCATCATGTTCTTCTACAATTTTCCCCTTGATGACTTTACCATTTTTTAGAATAATTTTTTCAGCGTAGCATAAAGGCAATTTAACCACTATAAATGCAAGAGCTGTTAAGAAAATTAATATTTTTTTCATTTTTCTCCTTTCGTTTTGCTTCTAACGATAAAATCATCTGCCTTTTTTGTCCCGTTTGCGGGACGGAAAAAGGTCAGGTGTATTGACTTGACTTGTTAGGCTATTTTATTTTGTCATTCTTTTCTTTAAGGTTTCAATGACCCTAAGTATTCGGAAATTATCTATCTCTTTTTGTGAGTAACCAGTAACAGTTTTAATATCTAATAGTTTCTTTCTTTCGTCTTCTGTAATATTGTTAGAAATATACTCCTGTAGTATTTCCAAGATTCGTTTTTCTTGTTCTTCTCCCACAGGAATACTCTTAGCTCCATCATCTGTAGGGTAAATAGCATTTATATAAATATATCTTGTTTTTGGCTCATCGAAGTCTACAATGTCCATTCGACCATCTAAACAAAATTTAAAAATTCTCTCGGCAGAATCTTTCAAGACGATTCCCGTGGTGCCGCCATCCTCAAAATAAATAACTTCTTGGACAACTACTGGGGACGATAATTCTATATTGTGTTCGATTTCAGAAGCAACACATCCTCCTAGCAGTAAACTTATCATAATTGTAGCAAGTGTTATAGTAAATAATTTTTTCATTTTTTGCTTTATTCTATTATGCCTAACGTTTGAGCTAACCTGCTTTTTTCGCGTAGCGAAAAAAGTCAGGTTGAGCGATTTGTTAGACAATTTATTTTTACGGTTCGATTCCGATTATTATAAGAGGAACGGCTGGAATACCTCGACCTTGCCTTATTACGTTATATAATTCTCCCTCATAATAGGCTACGCCAGAACTCATTTGACTTTGGAGAGATTTCATAGGTAATATTTCTATGCCAACATCAATTTTATCACCAATGTAAAAGGCAAGGTGTTTTACAAATAAATCGTATGCTACGAAAGAATATTTTCCGAATTGTACTTCAATGGCGATTCTGGTCTTTATATAATCAGTTTGATTGTAGCTGAAAATAGGGGTAAGTCCATCTGATTCAATTTCTTTTTTCTGTTCATCGGGAGATAGAGTTAATGTTTTGCGAATTAGCTTTTCATCTTTTGTAACCCAATAGCTTACTCGGCTTTCTTCCCAGCTTTTTAGTTTAAGTTGATTTTTAAAATTTTTATTCATTTCAATAGGGCTGTACAGTAAACGCCCTTTCATTGTTTTTTCTTTTGAAATTTTCGTCTTACATTTATTCGCATCAACTTCCTTGATTACAGTTTGGATTTCTTTCCATAATGATTTTTTATGTACAAGCAAAAATTCAAGCCCATTTAAGTGGGAATATGTCTCGACTATTTTCATTTTAAGGAACCCTCTGTTTGAGCAAACAACTCAATTTGTTTTGATTTATCTCCATTATTTTGCCAAGGAGAAATAGCTTGTTTATTATTATGATTTTTGGGGTCATATTTAGGTTTGTTCATTGGCCTAGTCTTAAGCGTTCCTTCAATTGTTTTTTTAATTCTTTTTTTAGCCAATGCTGTATATTTTTCTAGGATTTCAGCTCCAGCTCCTCGACGGTTGTTTTTAATTGCGGAAATAATAGTTGTGCCGGTCCCTAGAAATGGATCAAGCACCCAATCTCCTTTGTTAGTCATTGAAAGAACCATTCTTTCAATGAGTTCGACAGGGAATTGACAAGGATGATCCGTTTTCTCTACGTGGTTACTTTTTACATTAGGAATATCCCATACATCTCCAGGATTTTTTCCAAGCGGATTGCATGAATATTGACCTGCTTTGGGACCTTTAAAATATTTCTTTGCAGGATATTTTTGTGGAATTCTTATGGGGTCAACATTGAAGATATAATCCTTTGTATCTCTGGTAAACCAAATAATTGTTTCATAACGTCCTGAAAATCTATTTGAACAATGCAGCCCATGTTCAAAATGCCAAATAATTCTATTACGCATTACTAATCCCAAATTTTTGAATATGGGGTAAAGAATTGTATCCAAAGGAATTATTTTTCCGTTATCAACATAATTTCCTACTTGCCAACAAATACTTCCTTGGTTGGAAAGAACTCTTACGCATTCTTCTATTACAACAGCTTGCTGATTAATATATTCTTGCAGTTTCACCTTCTTTTCGTATTCTTTCCCAATGTTGTATGGAGGAGAAGTTATTATAAGTTGAATCTTTTTATCCGGTATTTGTTTGAATAATTCAAGACAGCTACCATGATATATGACAACTTGCTCTTTTGGATCAAAATTATTGGATATATTTATATCTTTGTTAAACATGAGCATATCTTACCATATTTTTAATTATTTTTCTATGCCTAACATTTGAAATAACCGGTTTTTGGAGCGCCGGAGGCGCGGAAAAAGTCCGGTTGATTGAATTGTTATAATTTTGTTTATTTTTATTTTATTGGAATTGTCCTGTAGGGGCAAGGCATGCCTTGCCCTTTATAGAATAATTAACAATATTATTTTCGTCATTATCCCATGTCCCGGGATTGTTTATTATATATTCACGGATATTTTTTAA
>JAHISW010000021.1 GCA_018817995.1 Patescibacteria group bacterium
GGAAATCCGGCCTTAAAGTAATTTAATGCTCTACGGGCAATCTTCTTGATATATGGAGTTTCAACAAAACCAGCCACTGGACGCGGTTCAATTATCGCTTGTTCTTCATCTGATGATAAATAAGACATATACAATATTTTTATTTGTTGTTTTCGACCTTTATTAAAAATTTTTCTTATTCAGCTTCTTTTTCTTTCTCCTCCTCTTTTTCTTTTGCTACTGCTACTTTTGCTTCCATCTTCCTTAACGCTCCCCAATGTCCATGCGCTTCTTTTCGTTCTCCTGCGTAATCACCTAATAATTCGGCCACGTGTTTCTGAATAGCATCAACTCGTGATTGAATATCTTTCATCATTCCTTTAAAGTCAGCTATTCTAGTTTGTTCGCTTTTGGCTAGAAAATCTTTTAAGTCGGCCGCCATCTCTTTGAGCTCCTTATCAAATCGAGCCAAAAGATCATGTGTGTCGCCAAAGATATCCTTTACTCGCGCTCGTATATCCTTTATCATCTTGTGAAAATCTGCCATTCTGTCTTTTTCGCTCTTGGAAAGAAAAGCCTTAATATCTGCTGCCATCTCTTTCAATTCTTTATTAAATCGAGCAAGTAAATCATGTGTGTCTTTTTGATTATTTTTGACAAATTGCAAGCGATCCCTTGTAGAAGTTTTAATATCGCTTACTAAACTTTTCATTTCTGTTGCCCATGCCATATAATTTTGATTTTAATTAAACTGTTAATAAATTATTAATTAATAATAACTACTTCGACCTTAAATTTTTAAAAACCCTGCATCAGCTAAATATCTGCCGTACTCTGGAAAAAAATCCATTACCATCTTTTTTCGCTTTAAATGCTCCAAAAAATACTTTCGAGTTTTGAACAAGCCTTCTTTCTCTTGTCTATTCAAAATTCTTTTCTTTTTCACTTGCATATATTATATTGCCCCTAATCCATAACAACTTGAACAAGGAAGACCTGATTCCGGATTCTTCCCGTCACCTTCACACTTGGCGCATCTTTTTTCTCCTTTGATTTTGGTCACCATGCCTTTTCCTCCGCATACTGAACAAGGCATACGATGATGTTGAAAAACACCTTTACCTTTGCAATAAGGACACATTATAGCCGGCTCAACAACTCGAACCTTGCCTCGACCTATACACACCTGGCAATTAGAAAGCTTAGATAGAATCTCAAAGGGATCCTTTCCTTTCCCGTTACAAAAAGCGCAAGGTATTGTCCTGTAATTTCCATCAAATTTTCTTTTAGTTTTTGTTGCCATATATATAATGTAAGATTAACTGTTAATTTTTTTCTTTTTCAACAAGCACTTTTTTCATTTTTCCCCATTCTACTGATGCTGCCTCTCGTTCCTTCTTAAATACTCCTAGCATTTTAGAAACTTCTTCTTGCATAACTGTTAATTCTGTTTTAACCCGTTCTGCTGTATCCACTTCTCTAATCTTTTGATCTTCTTGTATATGAACTAATGTTTTTTTGAAATCAACCAAGCGTACCTCTTCACCTTTTTTAAGCAAACTCTTCAATCTTTCCGCCATTCCAACTTCTTCCTCTCGGAAATCAGCTAACATTTTTTTAACATTCTCTTCTCTTTTTTGTTGAGTTGCGAGAATATCTTGCATCATTACGTTAAAATCCTTTTTACGAAGCGATTCAAATTTCGCCAAAATTTCTCTCAAATTACCACTCATTTCTTCTCTTTTCTTTTTAAAGCCATCCAATATCTCGTGGGTATCTTCTACAATCTCTCCCACCACCTTCACCCGCGCGTTATAAGAAGCTACGATATCTTCGGCTAAATTTTTTAAATCATTCATTAATTTTTGTCTTTGAATAAAATGGTTTTAGGTTCTAATCCCACTTTCCCGTCTGGATAGTGGGAACGACGCAAAAAACAGCAAAGATAGAGAAAGCAAGATTAAAACCTAAATCAATAATATAAGAAATGTTGGATGGGTACGCTTTTTATCAGAAGGATTATATACAAATGCTTCTTTAAGATGAAAAGGGCACCTCCAACTAACTTTGCTCTTACTTAGGCAGCGGTAGCAGTTAAGCCGACGGCTTCTGCATACTTCAACCAAGTCTCAACTGAAGCAACTACTACTCGTGCTTCAACAGCAAGTAGTTCGATGCCAACGATCGAGACTCTTACCCAAGCGTCAACCACAACGCCCTTGTCAAGAATGCGGTCAATCACTTCCACTAAGCTAGAGCTAGACATTGATTTTTCTACAGCCATATTTTTGAAGTTTAAATTAACTTATAATATTTTCGACCCTGCCCCGCTCAGCGGGGCCCGCTTGATTCCATCCTCAATCTCATATTGCCGAGAATGAGGTTAAATCCATAAAAAAATCCGCTGTAAAAATTACAGCAGATCGTCACTATTTAAAACTTTAAAAACCACTCAACTAAAGAAATTGTGTGTGTGTGTGTGTGTGTGTAGTTGAGCCATTTAATAATTATAACAAACATCTATTCTCACGCAACCCCCTTGCTGGCCTTACCTTGTTTCCATCGGCTAGAATTAATCAATTGTCTCCAAATGCGGACATATTAAATCCAACAAGAGACGTAACTTAATTCATAAAGCTAAAATACCCTTATTTTGTTGTATCCTATATAATTTATGTGTTTTTTAAAGAACAAATTGTCCACAGTTGTATTGACTTAATTTTTTCCAGAGTTATTATTCAAGTAAGCCCCCCCCCCAGAGAAAGTTATCCACAGACCAATAAAAATTATTCATGGCAAAAATCATTTCATACGAAATCACAAAACTTGGAAAATATCTTAAACAACTTCGCGATGAGCAGAAATTAAGTATTCGAGGTGTCGCTAAAAAATGCGACCTTGCTCCGAGCTACCTTGCCAAAATTGAAGCCGGCCATACCTTTAAAACTATCGGCATTGAAACCCTTATTAAACTTTCAAAATTTTACGGCATTCCCGTATCGGCAATACTGAAAGAAGCCGGCTTTATTGAAAGTGATGAAAGTGACTTACCAGAACTTGATCATTATCTCCGAGCAAAATATCAGCTCTCCCCTCAAGCCATCCGCGACATGAAAATGGCCAAAGAAATTGTTGATAAAAAATACCCGAAGAAAGGCAATAGTGGAAGTAATTAGCAAAACACACGAAATTTAGACTCCGTGTGTTTTGTATATTTAACCCCAAACCTGCGGGCGCGACCCCTCTCGGTCACTCTCACATGACTGCTGCGAGGCTAGGATTCGAACCTAGGTGACATGTTCCAGAGACATGTATCCTACCGCTAGATGACCTCGCATCATTTTTTGTTTATCTCTTTCAATGATTCCGACAGCATCTGTCTCAATCCCTTTTTCCCTTTTGTTGTTTTAAAATATTTTTCTCTCCGTCTTGCGTCTTTTTCTGAAAAATATGCTTCGTAAAAAATAAGTTTCAAATCGTTTCTTTTTGAAGTAGACACAACTTTTCCTCTCCCATGCTCACACACTCTACGCTCAATATTATTAGTATATCCTATATAAAATCTTTTATCTGACAAACTATAATAAATATAAGTATAAAACATAATAAAAATATGGATTCGCCATGAACCAGAATAAAATTCGGTTCATGGCGCCCTAAACCCAACGTGGTTTGGGGCGAACCCCGATACCATGTTCCAGAGACATGTATCCTACCGCTAGATGACCTCGCATAAAGTACCTTCACAAAGTTATGCTACAATACAAACATAAAAAATTCTATGGCTAAGAAAATAAGTGTAAAAGTAAAAACGAACTGTAAAACAGAAAAAATTGAAAGGATAGGCCAAAATTCTTTTATCATTTGGACAAAAGAACCGGCAAAAGAGGAAAAAGCAAACAAAGCGATAATAAAAACGTTGTCAAAATTTCTAAAAGTTCCCTCTTCTCAAATTACTTTATTAACAGGAAGGCATTCCAAAGAAAAAATTTTTAATATAGAATGAACAGAACAATAAAATGCCACAGAAGTTAAAAAGACAACTAATTTCCGCCCTGCTTCTTTTTCCGCTGTTAATCCCAATGGTTTCTTTCGCGCAGGATATCGTCCCCATTTACTTCTTTAAAACAGACGGATGTCCGCACTGCGCGAAAGAAAAAGTATTTTTAGACAAACTAAAACAAGAAGATGGCAACATAGAAGTGCTGGAATTTGAACTGTCCAAAAACCCTGAAAACATAGATCTTCTCAAAAAACTATCGGGTGATCTTTCTATGGATGTTTCGGGAGTACCAATTACATTCATAGGAGACGGATATTTCGTTGGCTACCAAAGCGACGAAATACACGGCGCGTTAATAAAGAAGTTGATAGAAAAACACCGAACTGAAAAATGCGCCGATATTGCCGGACCAATCATAAATGAATTTCAAGAACAATGTGAAAAAGAGAAAGAAGAACAAAATAAAAAATCACAATTATCCATTCCGGGAAAAATAAATTTGCCCTTTTTTGGGGAAAAAGACATCAAAAATTTATCCTTACCGGTACTGACCATTGTCATCGGCGCCATTGATGGGTTCAATCCTTGCGCCATGTGGGTGCTAATTTTCCTGATTAGTTTGCTTCTCGGAATGAAGAACAGAAAAAGAATGTGGATTCTGGGGGCAACCTTTATTATTTCATCGGCCACTGTTTATTTTTTATTTTTATCAGCGTGGCTTAACCTTTTTCTCTTCTTGGGATTTATCTTTTGGGTAAGACTATTTGTGGGTCTGACAGCAATCGCCAGCGGGACTTATTATCTTAAAAAATATTTTACCGACAAAGCCGATGTATGTGAAATCTCTCAAAGCAAAAAACAGCAAAAAATTTTTGAAAAACTTAAAAACATAACTCGCAAAAAACAATTATGGCTCTCTCTGGTCGGCATTGTTTTGTTGGCAGGCGCCGTAAATCTGGTAGAATTAATTTGTTCCGCAGGACTGCCGGCAGTGTACACTCAAATTCTCAGTATGAGCGGGCTCTCTTCTCTACAATATTACGGATATTTGCTTCTTTATATATTTATTTTTATGATGGACGATATGGTTGTGTTTGCCATAGCAATGATAACTTTAAAAAATGTTCATCTCACAAAAAAATACAGTCGCTTGTCCGCGATCGTTGGGGGAATATTGATGCTTGCCGTAGGCCTGCTTTTGATATTCAAACCGGGATGGCTGATGTTTGGATAAAATTTAATAACATAGTACAATTGAAAGATCATGGAACAACCAAAAAAATGGCCAGAGGGCACAAAAATTATAAAAAACCCCGAAGGAAAAAGGGAGATTATCTTGCCTCAACCGACCAATATGTCCAAGTTTAATTTAGCCGAAAGAAAGAGAACTAAAACACCTGAAGATAAATCGAAGATAGATTCTTTGCAGATTTCTCAACAGGGTGGGACCTTGGGAACTCCGGAAAGCAATCTCGAACTTCAGGAGAAAAAAACGTGGTTTTGCAAAAGCACAAAAAAAACCCATCCACGCCAGGAACAGATAAAAAAAGGGAGGGGTAAGGAAAGAAAATTGGTAGAAGAAATGAAAAATGGCACGAGAGTTTCATATCCGAATGTGGGGGAGCGTCTCAGAAAAAACCAAAATGAATAGGAAGTTCAAAAGCGGCCATTAGGCCGCTTTTATCATTATGCTTTTTTTATTTCTATTTTGAGATAA